>JAUWMS010000143.1 GCA_030613045.1 Candidatus Latescibacterota bacterium
GGTGACTGGCAAGATGTAGTTATTTCCTCTCTACATAATTGACGCCATCTAACCCCTTGAAATCAGCATCTTGTGTCCAAACAACAGCGTGATGTGCGCGAGCTGTTGCTAAGATAACGCTGTCGGCGAGTGGCAGTTTAAGATCTACTCCGATCTTGGCGGCCGTCAACGCAATAGAGTCATTCAAGGGTACGATTGACCCTTGTTGCATCAAGGCAACCGCTTGAAGTGCAGCGTCTTCATCTCGTTGCTGAAGAAGGCGTTTGAATACTTCCAAGATACAGATAGTGGGAACAATGAGATGGTCAACCTCCTCAACGGGAGGAGCAAAGAGATCAGCATTGGGACCATCAGCAAAGTATTCGAGCCATCCGCATGAATCAACCAAGTTTATATACGATCCTTATCGCGCTTCACCGTGGTGTCAATCCCTTTCAGAAAGCCGCGCATTTCTTTGATTTTTTTTACGGGGATCAACTCGATACGATTTCCGTACCGTAATACCTGGATCTTTGCGCCGGGCCGGATATTCAATGATTCCCTCACTTCGGGAGGAATCCCTACCTGAAATCCGGGAGAAACCGTTACCGTCTCCATAACCAACTCCTCGATATATAATTTGAAACACCAGCAGCCAACACATTATGATGTCTGCATTTTTTTCGCTGGTGGTGAAACAAAAGATATGAAAAAACACTCGTCCTGTCAAGAAGCTTCTTTCACGTTCTCACCGCAAAGGCGCAAAGGTATGCAAAGAAACGGCAGAGAAAAGACAGGTTGAGGTTGAGAAAAGCGGGACTGGGTAGTCTCAACCTCAACCTTTGCCTTGTTTGAAGTTCTCTGCGCTCTCCGCGGTGAAGATTTTATCCCCCCACACTCAACTCCGTACAGATCAATTTCATCCATGCGATAAATTCGCCGACCAGATCGAAGGTGATGGCGGGCGGTTGTTCGTCGAGCTGCGTGTAGATCAGAGAATGCACCCAGGCCCCGCTTTCGTGCTGCGTTTCGGTCAGGTAGTCGGCCACCGCGATGGCACCTCCCCGGTACCGATTTTCTCCCGTAACGCGCGCCATTATGGAGGATCCCCAACCCACCTTGCCGCTCGCGGGCATGCGGAATCGGTCCTCCGCGCAGTGAAGCAGAAAATCATAGCACCGTGCTCCGCCCCGGACATATCGCTCGTCTCCGGTGGCCGCATAGAGTTTTCCCAACGTAGCCATCGGGAAGCCGTAGTAGAAATAGAATTGGCGTTTTTGGCGGGTGTCCACCACGAAAAAGGGCGCCTCCTCATCCGTAAACTTGGTGATCGAACGCGCCTCCTCATCGGCCCGAACGTAGAACCGCTCCTCCGGATGAGGCTGATTCTCTAACAGGCGCACCATAAAATCTCCGGCCCATCTGGCCTGCTCCAAAAATCCGGTGACGAGACAGATGTGAGCGGCTGAGGCCGTGCTGAGAATATCATAGGGTCTCCCTTCGGCCGCGGAGAATCCGCCAGTCGGACCTTGTTTCTTCAGAATGTGCGGCATCGCCCGGTACGAAAGGTCATAGCGCCCGATCAGATGCGCGCCGTAGGCAATCCAGTGGTTCGTATAGGCCGGATATTCCTCGAACCAGGGGTTAGATCGCCCCGTAAAATCGCCGTCATCCTTTGCATAGCGCTTCTGGATAAAGTCGGCCACAAGCATGGCTTCTTCGGAGCGACCGATCAACGCCAGCGACGCGATGTTCTTGTAGTAGCAATCCAGCGACGCGGCCTCTTTTCCGAGCGACCCGTCGGGCTGTAAGGCGTCCAGCATGAATCGTCCGGCTTTCTCAACAACCGTCTGATATCGGCTGATGTCAATGGGTTTCATAAGTTTTTCCTCGCTTGGAGCGTCTCCGAAAGGACCAAATCAAACACCGAAAGAAAACCCCAAACCCGGTCTGTTCGGTATGCTTCGGTGTTGGATATGTGGACTAAGAACAGAGAGTAAATAACTTCCTCAACACCAGACTACACCAACCACGAAATACACGAAATACACGAAAGAAGAACCTGCTCTGGGTGTGTTTTCGTGTATTTCGTGGTCCATGTTTTTTTGCCTGACACATGGGAAGATGATCTAATGCTCGATCCTCAGCGGCTTCAGGGCGTCCGTGCTTTCAGGGTCTGGGCCACGACTTCCGACACTAATTCCACCAAACGATTCTCATCCAATGGAGCCGATGCCGGCATGGTCGCAAAGGAGCACGCACCACAGGCAGCGCATAAGTCGTTGAATCGGGTGCAAATACCCGCGCTTCCGAACACCTCAAGCCGTCCCTCCACAACTTCCTGGATGGTTTCGGTAGCTCCCAACATCAGATCCTGCAAGCCGATAATCTTTCCATTCTGCTCCAACATACGCCGCACCTTGTTCACCGCTTCCCGGCTCATCTCCGTAAAAAAGTTGATCTTGCTGATCCCCAATTGCACGGCCTTGCGAAAGTCCGCGTCCGGGATGCCTGAACCACCGTGCAACACGAGAGGAACCGGCACGAGTTTCTTGATCGCTTCGAGGCGTTCAAAATCCAGTTTGGGCGTTCCCTTGTAAAGCCCGTGCGCATTGCCGATGGCAACGGCCAAAGCGTCCACCCCGGTGCGCTGGACAAACTCCTCGGCCTGTTTCGGATCGGTATAAAATTCTTCGTGCGCCACGGCCAATCCATCGGATCCCTCCGAGCCGCCGACTTGTCCTAACTCCGCCTCCACACTTACACCCACCGCGTGCGCAATCTGTACCGCGAGGCTCGTCTGCTTGACGTTTTCCTCAAAAGACAGCTTGGAGCCGTCGAACATCACGGAGGAAAACCCGCAGCGGATGGCTCGCACTACGGTCTCCACGGTCTCTCCGTGATCCAAGCCCAAGACCACCGGCACCGAAGCCTTGGAAGCCATGTGCTCGATGGCCGGGGTGATCTGCTCGATATCCACGTATTTGAAGTGCACCTCCGCGATCAGCAAAATGACGGGCGAATGCTTGGCTTCGGCGGCTCTCAGAATCCCGTTCAGGAATTCGAGATTCACCAGATCGAACGCTCCGATCGCATACCCGTGACGATCTGCGTGCTGTAATACCTGGTTGGCATTGATTAGGCTCATAAAATTGCTCCTTGTATATTATGATTAGGGTTTTGGAGTGCACCGACCGCGTCGGTGCATGCGGTAACACGGTTACCGCACTCCATATTTGAACTCCTTACCATAGGAGGTCACAACAAACGATTAATCTCTCTCACTGCGGGATAGATTCCTTTGTAGATCTCAAATCGTTCTTCATAAAGTGCGTGCTTCTTCGGGTCGGGTTCAAAGACTTCTTTCACTTTGACCCACTGCGCCACGGCCTCCTCGACCGAATCGAACTCCCCGATACCGAGTCCAGCCAGGATTGCCGCGCCCGCCGAGGTGCCTTCCGACCCGTGGAGCGAGGCGATGGGTTTGCCCATAATGTCCGCTTTGAGCTGCACCCATGTGCTCGACTTCGCGCCGCCTCCGGTGATCCGCATGGACCGGATCGGGATTCCGGCCTGCTCCAATAGCTCCACATTCAGTTTCATCTCGAACGTCACACCCTCGAGGATCGCCTTGACGATATCCGCCCTGGTGGTCTCAAGCGTCAGTCCTATCAGGACGCCCTTCGCGTGCATGTCGAAGTGAGGCGTTCCCGTCATCGTAAAGTGCGGCAAGACCATCACGCGGGCCGGCGATTCGGGTAGATCGGATAAGATGATCTCGTAAGGATCCACGCCCTTTCGTGCCGCCTCCTGCTTCTCCGTCTCCCCGAACGTATCCCGATACCATCTCAGCAGGCATCCTCCGGTGAAATTAAACGCCAGCGTAACCTGAAGGCCCGGAGCCACGTGCGGATAACAGGTAAAATTATTTCGGAGCATGCCCTCGATGTCCCCGGGGCACCGCTCAAAGGTCGGCGCAATGCATTCCACCGTGCCCACGCCGTACGCGGCCATGCCCGTTTCTATCACCCCGGAACCCAGGGCGTTGCACAGTTGATCGTGTCCGCCGGTCACGGCCGCCACGCCTTTGGGCAATCCAAATTCCTTCGCCACGCTCTTTGAGATCGTTCCAACGACAGTCCCGGAGGGCGCTACGTCGGGGAACAAGCGCTCGTCCAATCCGGCGATCTCCAACATCTTTTTGGACCATCGCTTTTCCCGCACGTCGAAGGCCATCTGACGCGCGGCGAGAGAATAATCGGTGATCGGAGGAACGCCCAACAGATAGAACACGTATTCTTCGTAGCACAAAAATTTCCAGACCCGCCCGAACACCGCCGGCTCATGCTCCCGCATCCACATCATCTTGGAGATGGTATGCATCGGATGCAAAGGCATGCCCGTGATCTCAAAAATGTCCTCCGGCGAAAGCTGGGTCCGCCACCACTCGGCGATTTCCGTGGTGCGCGTGTCGAACGAAATCGGCGTATTGTAGAGAATCTCCCCGTCGCTGGACAACGGCACAGCGGCCTCCCCCTGAGAGGACACGCTCAGGGCGCGGATGGGATCGCTCCTGGTCGCCCCCGCCGCTTCGCGAATCACGGCTTTGATGGCTTCGGTGACCTGATGCGCATCCAACTCCATCCAGCCCGGCTGCGGAGAAAGCAGGGGATATTCCCGATAGGTGGAGGCGAGGATTTTTCCCCCGACATTGAAAGCCACCGCCTTACATCCTGTCGTGCCGACGTCAATTCCGAGCAGGCTCACTTCGTGTCCCTCCCGTTCCTCAGGCAAAAACAGCCGCCTCCAAGCGTCCGATACGCCGTTGTGCCTCCTCTAATGTTTCCTGCATAGCCAACCAATCCGACTCCGCCTTTTTCTCTTCTACCCCCTGAACAATCTTCTTGATCTCGGCAAGCTCCGACTCCAAAATCGCATAGTCTTCCCGATGATCCACCAATCTCGCTTCGAGGCCCTCTATCCGGGTTCGGAGATGCGTGACGTGCTCTTCAAGTCTCGCGAAGCCCACATTCAATTCTTCGCGTACCGTCCTGATCTCTTTGTCCACACCGTCGAAACGTTTGTCCACGCCGTCGAAACGTTTATCCACCCCGTCGAAGCGTTTGTCCATCGCATCGAAGCGTTTGTCCGCTTCGGCAAATTTCCGATTCATCCCC
Source organism: Candidatus Latescibacterota bacterium (assembly GCA_030613045.1). Taxonomy (GTDB): domain Bacteria; phylum Latescibacterota; class 4484-107; order 4484-107; family 4484-107; genus 4484-107. The sequence continues at coordinate 5,157 of JAUWMS010000143.1, forward strand.
TCAAATTTTCCGTGGATATTCAGAAATTCTCTGCCAATCATCCCGGCGAGCTTTTCCTGAGAGGCGTCTATCATCCCTTGAATTTTCTCCAGATCCCGATCTTCTAACATGAGGCCCTCCCCTTCTGAAAACATAATTTGTTGACCACCCTCACCGTCTCCCGCGCCACGATAATCTCTTCATTCGTCTTGATCACCAGCACTTTCACGGGGCTGTCCCCGGAGGAAATAATCTCCTCTCCCGCGCACGACCGGTTCCGCTCCGCATCCAGCCGGACGCCAAGAAACTCCAGTCCTTCGCAGACCCTGGCCCGAACGTTTGCGCTTTTCTCCCCGATGCCCCCGGCAAATGCGATCCCATCCAGTCCTCCCATAGTCGCCGCGTATGCCCCAATAGTTTTCTTCACGCCGTAGCAAAACGCCTCTATCGCCAGCCGCGCGCGGTCGTTCCCCCTTTTCGCTGCTTCATCGAGATCGCGCATATCTCCGCTGACTCCCGAAATCCCCAACAGGCCGCTCTGCTTCGACAAAATCCTTCGGACCTCATCGGAAGACAGACACTCCCGATCCATCACGTGAAGCACGGCAAACACGTCCAAATCTCCGTTCCGTGCGGCGTTCAGGATCCCATCCTGCGCGGAAAATCCCATGCTCGTATCCACCGATTTCCCGTCCTTCACCGCACAGAGCGACGAGCTTCCTCCAAGGTGACACGACACCAACTTCAATCCCTCCGCCGGAACCCCAAGCACCTCCGGCGCGCGTTCGGACACGTACCGGTGAGACGCTCCGTGAAACCCCATTTTTCGGACGCCGTACTGCTCGTACCACGTGTATGGAACCCCATAAATGTACGCGTAATCCGGAATAGTCACGTGAAAGGCCGGCTCAAACAATCCAACTAACGGCATGTCGGGAAATAGCTTCTGAAAAATCCGAATTGCTTTGATGTAAGGCGGATTGTGAAGCGGAACCAGATCGTTGTACTCGGCCATCTTCTCGAGAACCTCTTCGGTCAAAAGGTACGCTCCCGGCCGGCCCTTAAGATGGACCGTTTTGAAGCCCACCGCGGAGATGCCCGCCCAATCGGACAGCGCGCCATGCCGCTCATCGGTGATCCATTCCACGGCTTTGGCGATGGCCGCCGGGTAATCCGGGATGGAGGCCGTGCCCTCTATCGGGGGCTTGCCCTGAGCCTGATGAGCCACCGGAGAGGCGTCGCCACCCACCCGCTCTATCCGGCCTTCCGCCAGAATCGTCTCGTTGGTCATGTCGAAGAGCTTATATTTAAACGAGGTGCTGCCCACGTTCGCCACAAGGATTTTCATCAGGATGGGTCTCCCTATGCAACTGTTTTGTTTTCATAGACATCGGTATTGTCCGCGACGAGATTCCATACCATAAATAATATGGGGAGAATCTACAACAAACCCCGTTCAAAGTCAAGCAAAATTCATGGCATGGCTTGCCGCCCCCCAAAAATTTTAATAGTTGAGTGGGAGTGGTA
>JAUWMS010000407.1 GCA_030613045.1 Candidatus Latescibacterota bacterium
CGGTTGCCGTGCATTGCGCTTTCGGAGAATCTCGTTCCGCCGAGCCGTCAGATGGGCCGCATCCGTCCTCGTCATGTCAAACGCAGCTTCGACAAGGATCCGATCCTCCAGCCCTCCGGCCCAGCGATACCCAAAATCCACCTCCGCCTTCGCCCACCGTTGCCTCGTCCCATCCGGCGCGATCCCCTCAATCCAGCGCAGCCGATCCGAAATCTCTCCTCCGAACGCCCCGGCATTCATCCGCAACGCGCCGCCGCCCGTCCCCGGAATCCCGGAAAGACTTTCCAATCCCCCCAGGCCCCGCTCCTCACACCACGCGGTCAGCCGCTTGATACGCACCGCCGATCCCGCGATCACCTCTTCCCCATCCGCCCGCAACGCGCCACAAGCCGCCTTCAGATCAATCACCACGCCCCGAAAACCCGCGTCGCTCACCAAGAGGTTGGTCCCATTCCCGATAATGAACGCCGGAATGTCCCGCTTCCCGCAAACCCTCAGAAGCGCGGTCAGATCCTCCACGTCCGCCGGTACCACGTACCGATCCGCCGGTCCCCCGATCCGATAGGAGGTGTGCCTTGACAGCGGCTCGTCCTCGAAAATTCGTCCTCTTACAATGTCCTGAATTCCACGGTATTTCATCGTATATCTTTAGGTTAAGGTTAAGGTTAAGGTTAAGGTTGAGGTTAAGACCACCCCACCCACCTTAACCTTAATTTGTCTTTCTTTGCGTTCTTGGCGTCTTTGCGGTGAGCATTCACCCCTTCAATGCCCCCACCGCGATCCCACTCACGAAATACCGCTGCAGGAAGATATAAAGCACGATCACCGGAAGCAGCGTGATCGCCGCGCCTGCACACAAAAGCGGCCAGTTCACACTGAAGGCAAATCCACTCTGAAACGCCACCAATCCCACCGGCAGCGTCCGCAGCTCCGGCCGGCTCATCGTGAACGCCAGGGGCAGCAGATACGCATTCCACGTCCCCATAAACGTCAGGATCGCCACCGTGGCCAGCACCGGCCTGGCGAGGGGCAGGACCACGTGCCAATACGTCTGAAACAAGGTGCAGCCGTCAATCTTCGCCGCATCGTCTAAGTCCTTGGGGATCGTCTTGAAATAGGCCTGGATCAGATAGATGCTCACCACCTGCGACCCGGCCGTGGAAACGATGATCAGCCCGGCCAGAGAGTTCAACAGATGGAGCCTTTTAGCGATGTGGAACACCGGCACCAGCGTCGCCTCCGCCGGGATAAAGAGCGTGGCCACCAACGCGAAGAGCATCAGCCGCTTCCCCGGAAAATCCGTGCGGGCCACCGCAAACGCGGTCATCGAGGACGTCCACAGCACCAGAAAAAGCACGATCCCCGTGACGATGAAACTGTTCTTAAAATAGGTTCCAAAGTGCCCATGCGTCCAAGCCTCGGCATAGTTCCCCCACTGAAACGCCTCCGGGATTAGCGCCATCGCATTCTTCGTAATCTCCGGCATCGTCTTAAGGGAAGTCGAGAACATCCACACGAGCGGATACAGACACACCAACGACCAGAATATCAGCAGCGCATAGAACGGCCATCGGCCAAGTCCCCGGATCGCTTTTCGGGATACATTCACGGTGGGTCTCCTGGAGAAAATGCAAAATTTCCTTCCGTGCGATAAACCGCACGGTTCGGCGAGGAAAAACGGAGGAGTATGACGCTTTATGCTTTACGTCTCACGCTTTACGTTTTACGTTTTACGTTTTACGTCACGTCTCATTTCTCCTTAAAACGGACCAGTCTGAGTTGCAAAAAAGTAAAGACGGCGATGATCATAAACAGCCCGATTCCGATGGTGGCCGCATACCCCTGCTGGGAGATCACGCCGGTTCCCAGACCCTTTCCCGCAAAGCCGTATTTGAACATATAGTTCGTGACCACCTCGCTGGCATAATACGGCCCGCCGCCTGTCATCACGTTCACGAGGTCGAACACCTTGAAGCTCCCGATGACCGAGAGCATCACGATAATGAGGGCGATAGGCTTGAGCATCGGCAGCGTGATGTGCACAAACTGTCTCCATGCCCCCGCGCCGTCCACCTGCGCCGCATCGTACAGATATTCCGAGATGGACTGCAATCCCGCCAGAAAGAATACCATATTGATCCCAGTGCTGTGCCAGATCGCCACACCGATGACCGTGTAAAGTGCGGTCTTCGGATCGCCCAGCCAGTCCCGGAATCCCGCTATGAGCTTCAACTTCATCAGAATCTCGTTGAACGTTCCGTCGAAGGGCGACAAAATCCCGGAGAACACGATCCCGATCACCGCCGCGCTCGTCACCGTGGGCAGAAAGAAAACCGACCGATAGAACTTGCGTCCACGCAGCTTCCCATTGAGAACCACCGCCATCCCCAACGCCAGACTGAGCTCGATGCAAACCTTGGAGAGCACGTAGATCATCGTATTCCCCAAAGCCTTCCACCAAAGCGGATCGCGCAACAACCGGGCATAATTCTCCCAACCGATGAATTTCATCTGCGTAATGCCGTCCCACTGGTAGAAGCTCAGGCGCACTACGTAGAACACGGGATAGATCATAAACACCGAAAACAGCACCAAAGTGGGTGTACACAGCAGATACGACCGCCAGCTTTGTCGCATCTCTGCGATCAGTCCGGGTCGCTTCAAGACGCCCTCCTGGTGATTGGTGAGTGGCGCTACAATTTCGGATTTTGGATTTCGGATTTTCAAAATGATCACCGCAGAGACGCAGAGGACGCAGAGAACGACAAAACCCAGGTCTTGAAATTCTCTGCGCTCTCTGCGTCTCCGCGGTGCGTATTTATTTTCAGGAATCCCAAATCCGCAATCCGCCTTATTTCTTCATCGGATCAAAATCCGGAATCATGAAATCCTCGATGCGAATCTTCCCCTCCTTGACGGCTCTGGCAAGCGCGATATTGAGCCTTCGATCCAGATCGGCTAAGGCCGTATCCCGATCCAACTGCCCGTTCACGATCCCCGAGGCCACGTCGTTGAAGGGCGGGCCTTCCAGCCGCAGCAACTCTTCCGGAGGCGGCGGATACACCTTGTGCCAGGTCAGATCGGAACACCCCGCCATCCCCTTAGCCAGGCTCACGTTCTCCGGCGTGTGGATCGCGGGCACACTCGAGAGGTTCTTCCCAGCCCGCACCATCTCGGTCAGATAGGCGTCGGACATCGTGAACCGGATCACCTGCCACGCCTCCTCCGGGTGCTCGCTCTTCGAGGAGATACTAAACTGAGTGGAGAACATCAGCGGCGCCAGTCCCTTCCGTCCCTCGTCGGGCACGGGAAGGTCCGCCACGCCAAAGTCCACATCGGACTGGAACTGTCCCACGAACACCCCCGGATTCCATGATCCCCCGATAATCATCGCCGCCTTATCGCCGCAGAAGGTTAGACGCGCCCGGTCGTCGTCCATCGAGTTCATTCCGGGCATCATGCTCCGATCTTCGATCAACTCGCCGAGCAGATCAAACACCTGCTTATACGGCTCAGAATTATAGTGGAACCGCCCCGTTCGATAATCGAAGGGGAAGCCGCCCGCGGTGGAAGCCATCCACGTCGCG
>JAUWMS010000218.1 GCA_030613045.1 Candidatus Latescibacterota bacterium
CCAATGTCCGCTCGGAGTTCTCCCACACCGCCCCTCCCTTCCATACCACCGAACGAATTTGCTCCAGACTCAGCGCCTTGGATCGCTCCTCCTCCGCGCGAAATCTCCCACGCAGCGCCGCCACCCATCGTCCCTCCGAACGATCCGTATCAGCTCCGTCCCAGTAAGCATGCGCCGCCCGATCCGCTTCAGTGATCTGCTTGGTCAGCCGTCGCCCCGCCTCCATTCGGTCCAGCACCGCCAATGCATAATACACCTTTTCCTTCGCATCGTACCACTGCTCCAAAATCCGGATTCCCTCCAACACCATATCCACCGAACTTCGGGTCACCATCGTCGTGGCCGAAGCCACCTTCCCCCCCCGTTCGGACAAGGTGTCCTCCACCACCGCATCAATCTGCACTCGGATTTGTCGGACGATTTCGGCCCGCGCCCCATCCTTCGCCCGCATCCAATCCCGCTCTACATCCTCCGTAGTTCCGGCCACCCCAAAGCCCTGCATAACCCGCGCGTCCGAAACTTCCGCACTCCCTCCCCGCAGTACCCACGCAGGTTTCTCCGCCCACGCCGTCGCCGTGACCATCAGCATAACGCATAACCACAACCAGCTCCATTTCGGATTTCGGATGGACCGCCCCGCAATCCGCAAACCGCAATCCGCAATCCGAGATCGTTTATGCCGAAAAGCCACGAAGGCGCCAATAATAAATTCATTGGTTCTTAGTGGTTTTGCGGCCGATCTGTTATCGAATGGGCATCCGACATAATACATAACACGCCTTCTCCTTCCCGTCCAGCCAACGACCAGCGATCCGCGTCCCCCGAAGCGTAGCTTCCGTCTTCGTTACGATAACCTGCTCCAATGTCCCGCCTGCCTGCTTGGATAAATCGCGAATCTGCGACAGCACATCCCGCGCCAGTTCCAGACGCGCCGCGCGCTCCGCTTCCCGCCATGAATTTGCTTCGTGATAATAAAGATGACTTGTTCCAACCGAAAAAACATATCCCTTTTTCTTCGGCAACTTCCGCACCCACTTGGGGGCCTTCTCGGGCATCCGCGCCCGCTCCACCTCAAACGCGCCTTCCGATCCGTGACACACCAAGGCCAACGTCATTCCGTGCACCTGCGCCGAATCCACCACACGACATTGCTCTCGAATCGTCTCCACCTTCGCCCAATCCACTTCCTCACTGAATAATCCTCCCATGGAACGCAGCCCGCCGGGCACCGCGGAAAATCCCTGCTCACTTCGAATAGCCACCGCCATCTCCCTCGCCACCCGCTCCACGCCATCCCGCATCGCGTACGCCACCGACGTATCGGGATCCACAAAGATCCGGCCGTATCCCACCGCACAGCGGATCCCCTGATCGCCCACTCCCTCCAAAAACCAGCGCGGATATCCATACCCCCCAGCCTCCCTCCTGACCCCACAGGAGATCAAACTCGCCAGCACCCCCGCCGAAATCAAAATCTTCAAACCGACTTTCAGGAACCGTTCTCCCAATTTTTCCGCCTCTCTCCTGCTGTTCCGGCTTCCTCCGGCCCATGACCTGAGTTCCCGGCGCATTTCATCGCCCTCTCCGGCAAACAATCCGGCGCGGAGTATTACATCCCGCGCCGGTCTGCCTAGTGCACGAAATCATAGATATTATGGCGTAACTTGATTATAGACGATTTTTCGGCACCACCAGAATGACAGCGTTTGTCACTCTGAACGCAGTGAAGAGCCTCCATGCCAAGTCGCAAAAACCGTCATCGTAATTGTGATTTCGTGCACTTGGCACGCTACATGCCCTGTTTTTCCTTATATTCCTCGTACTTCTCCACCTCATTCTCCAGCTCGTCGAAGGCCTGGGAAGCCCGGAATCGAGTGTACATCGCCTTGTTGGCTTTAATTTTGTCCACCAAGGCCGCGTTCGCCGCCCCGATGGGCAGTTCCATCAGCACACACGCACGCCACCCCGTACCCTCCTTGCCCGTAGTCTGTTCCCGGGCCCGAGTCCCATTCAGCGTCTGAGAGATGATCTCCTTCGTGACCTGCGTGTAGGAGGCCAACAACTCCGCATCCTCCCCCAGCCCCACCTCTTCGTCGAACTTTTTCGTCAGTCCCTGTATCCGCAACTCCATCTGCGAAGCCAAATCTCTCCGTGCCTCTGTCTTGGCTTTATTCACCGCGAGCTGCAAATCACGCGAAGTAGCCGTGGTCGCGGCGAAAAGGTAATTCGGATCCTCGGGAAGCATCGTAAACCACTCCGGACAAGGACCGCTGCCGCCGCCTTTGGTCCCGGCACATCCATTCAGCAAGCAAAGCGCCAATAGCGCCAGAACTACAAAATAAGAACGTTTCATCACGAACCTCCTCCAAATTAAGGGGTAAAAAATTTTGCTCGACCGCCCCCGCCCCGCCCCGTATTCGTCATAGAATTCCCCTCCTTTCCATATTTGTAGGGGTTCGAAATTTTGAACCCCTCTGCTTAGAAGTCATCGAGCTCATCGAACGGACTCCTCTTCGCCCCGCCGACGATCCGCGCAGTTCCGGCGCTGTCCAGCGTGTATGGACTTCTCGCGGTTCCAAGAATCTCCACGTACACCGCCACTTGAGGATCCGCCACTTGGATCTCTACCTCGAATTCCTGCTCCGACCCGAAATCGAAGTCCGGGATCGCTCGGAACTTCAGGCGATGTACTCCATAGGGAACCCGAGCCACACGGAGTTGACGCGTATCCCCAAGCGCGGCCTGTTCCCATCCCTGCTCTCCCGCGCCCACCGGGATTTGCGCGATCGCGGTGACGCCCACGTACGTTTCGTCCAGAAACACAGTCGCATTCGATGGCAGCGACGCAATCACGATTGTTGCTCCCAAATGCGACGCCCGCGCATCCACCACCGTACGCTGGCCCTGCTTTACAGGAACCTCGCATGCCCACGTGCCGTTCTCGAAGAACACCTGCACCCGATACATTCCCGGCGTCAGCGCATCTAACTTGGCGGGCGAGAATCCCTCCTCCCGTGCGTTTACCAGCACCTTCCGACCGTCCGGCAGAGACCGCACGGACAGCGCCCCCGAACGGCTTAACAGATCCCCGTACTTCCGGTAATACTCCGCCAAAATGCGCGGATACAGATCCGGAAGATCGCTCGACTGCTCCGTCACTTCAAAGGTCCCCCCGGTGGCCGCACTCAGCGCACTCAGTGCGTCCTGATCCACGTCCCCCAAGCCGATCCCGTACACGAACAATCCCTCGGACGCGCCGATCTTCCGAAGCTCCTCCGCCGTGTACCGACTTCCCGTATCCCGCCCATCCGTCAGGAACACCACGATCCGTCCTCCCTCCCAATTCATAATCCTCAGGATGGATCGCGCGATCGCATCGTACAGCTTCGTCCTCCCTCCGGCTCGCAGCCCCGAGATCGCCCGACGCAAGGCTTCACGATCCCCCGTCATCCCCTGCACCTCCTTTACCTCGTCCGAAAACGCCACCACCGCGGCCACGTCCGACGCATGCATCTCCTCCACAAAGCGCATCGCACCGGCCTTGGCATCCTCGAACGCCTGGCCTCTCATACTCCCACTGCAATCTATAACCAGCACGATGGCGCTCACGGCCGGCTCGGGTCTGAGACGGTAGGGATTCTCATTCGACCAGGCCGGTTCCCCACACAACAGCAACATTGCTCCAATCATCCAGAGCATTCTATGCATGATGTCACCTCCTTTCCAGGCGCATGGCCGTATGTTTACGTCCAATCAAACTCAAAGCCCAAATATCAAAAGAATCCCTGTCCCGACAAATGGAAGCATGCAACCCAAAATGCAGGGGTTAGGCTTCAGGGGTCAGGATTTACGCTCCACGCTTCTCGTCTTCAGTACTGAGAATTAAGTAATTGTCCTCTATCCCTCTCAACGAAGAGAACCTTCAGCCACCAAGACCCAAAAAACTGTGAAAGTGGGATCTCACCGTCCCACTTTCACACTTTCTCACTTTCCCGCTTTTTCGATGGCTACCGATCGGCATACCGCTCCACTCGTACGCGGGCGGTTATGGCGTGTGCGGGCATATGTTCCACGTTGCACTGGCGCTCGGTAATCGTTCCGATCTCCCGGCTCGCCGCGGGCGTCATGCGTTGATAGGTGCACGTCTTGAGGAACTTGCCCACCCATACGCCTCCGGTATAGCGCGCCGCTCGGCTCGTGGGCAAAATGTGATTGGTGCCGATGGATTTGTCGCCATAGGCCACGGTGGTCTCCTCTCCGATAAAAAGCGAACCATAATTGGTGAGGCGTTCGAAGAAGAAATCCGTCTCCTCCACATGGAGCTCGAGGTGTTCGGGCGCATACTCGTCACTGATTCGGACGGCCTCGTCCGGGCTGTCCGCGAGGGTCACGATTCCGTTATTTTTCCAGGAAATTTCCGCCACGTCGCGCGAGGGGAGTTTTTTTAATTGGCTTTCGACCTCCTTGATGGCCTGCTGTGCAAAGTCTTCACTCATGCAGATGAGGCAAACCCCGCTGTCGGGATCGTGTTCAGCCTGGCCGAGGAGATCGCAGGCCACGAGCGCCGGATCCGCCTCGTCGTCGGCGATGATGAGGATCTCGGTGGGACCGGCGAGAAGATCGATGCCGCAGCGCCCGAAAAGCTGCCGTTTGGCCTCCGCCACATACTTGTTTCCGGCGCCGCAGAGGATATCCACCGGTTCCGCCACGCCCATGCCGAAGGCCATCAGGGCGAATGCCTGCACGCCGCCTAGGATGAAAATCCGGTCCGCGCCCGCCTTTTTCATCGCGTTGATCGTGGCCGGATACCCCCCCTGTCCCCGTGCCGGTGGGGTGCAGGCGATGACCGTCTTCACGCCGGCCACCTTTGCGGGGAGGATACTCATTTGCGCCGAGCCGAACATAGGGTATCGGCCTCCGGGCGTATAACTGCCCACCGCGCCCACGGGGATGTGCTTATGTCCGAGGAGCACACCCGGGCGCAATTCCACCTCCAAAGGCAGCATGGTGGCAAGCTGCGCTTCGGCGAATTTCCGCACGTTCGTATGGCAGAAGTCCGTGTCCCGGATCACCTCTTCGGAGAGTTTCGAGATCGCTTCGTCAATCTCCTTTTCGCGCAATTCAAAGCTCGGGGGATCCCAGTCGTCGAAGCGTTTGCTGTATTTGCGCACGGCGTCCATGCCGTTTTTCTCCAGATCTCCGAGAAGTTCCGAGACGATTTTCGCGGTCTCCGGATCTTCCTCGAACAGTCTGTGGCCCCCGCTCTTAATGGTCTTCATGCCCTTTTTCCCTCTCCTCAACGCATAAGGCAGTCATTGGTGATTGGTGATTGGTGAGTGGTGAGTCTAAGGAGCACCGCTCTTTTTTTTCCTGCCGCGCGAATCAATTCGCTTCCTGTCACAAGAGCTTTCAACGAAGCCAACAAAATAATACATTCGCGAAAAAAGTCAACAAAAATTTTCCAATCATCCCTGTTTTCGCTCCGGACGCTCGAATTGTCCTAAAATAAGTAAATTAAACCTTTCGTGCAAGCTTTTTTTGAAAATTTTACTTGACATAGCGTCCTATTTATGTTAATTTAACCATCCAAGAA
>JAUWMS010000478.1 GCA_030613045.1 Candidatus Latescibacterota bacterium
CCGCGCGTGTGGGCCATTCGGGCCGACGTGGATTCGCTGAGGCGGACGATGACGGTGACGTTGTGCGCGGACCCGGGCATCTATCCGATGCGCCTGTTTCTCTCAGGGGAATGCGTGGCTGCGGTCTATCAGGATGGACGCCGTCTCCCGGAAGAGGATCGGACGTTCGATCAAGCGGCGGGCGTGCTGGAGGTGCGCTCAGATTGGTCGGGGCGGACGGTGCTGGACATGGAGTTCGGGACGAAGACCGCCGTGGAAACGAACTCGTTGGAGCCAAAACCTTCGGCCTTCACCCTGTTCCCCAATGCGCCCAATCCCTTCAACAGTTCCACCATCATCCGCTACGAACTCCCTGAGTCCGCGTACGTGCACCTGTCCATCTATGCCCTGCTCGGTCAGCGGATTCGGACCCTCGTAGATGGGCATCGGAAAGCGGGATCGCATGCGGTGACGTGGGATGGCAAGGGCGAAGGAGATGCCGATGCGGCCAGCGGGATCTATCTCGTGCGGATGGAGGTGCGGAAGGAGGGCGATGCGGTGGGGGGCGAGCGGATTCGGAAGCTGGCGCTGATGCGGTGAAGCGGTATCCCTGAACTACTCACCTCAAGGTCCGAAAACCCCTCATCGCCAAACTACGCAAGATGGGGTGATCCTGTCCTGCGGACACGGTGCGGGCACTTCCCCTCGAACCGTTTCACGATTTCAACAGAACGGCAAATCCCATCTGTTCAAAATGGTGGTCATTGGTAAACGCTTCCATCAAGTTCCATTGACGCATCACCACAAACGAGGTGCAGTCCGTGAAAGAAAACTCTTTATCGGAATAGTGCTTGAACAGGTTCCAAACCTCTTTTTCAAGTTCTTCGGTGATACGAATAACCTGGACGGTCTGTGTACCACGAATTCTTTCGCCAAAATCTACTGCCGCAAAGTGCCCGACCTTCATCAATAAACCCGTGTAAGTTTCATCCAGTACAAAGTTCGTGGTCACATAACGATGTCCCTTTTCCAGCAGGGCTTTGTTCATCCTCACCGCTGTATCGTGTCCTTGATCCCGCTTGCTGTTTAGAGCAATCCAGCCGTTCGCGTCCGCGAAAATCTGATTCATTTCGGATATTTTCCTCCATAAAGAACCTCATCGAGGTGCACGGATAAATCCTCCGGAGCCGAGGATTCAACCCCCTCCATCTGAAAAACGGGGTCCTGAGTGACATCAAAGGAGGACTCAACCTCCGGCAATCGGGCAATCCACTCGCAAATCAATCCCTGTACAGATTTGCCAGCGCGTTTGGCTGATCTCACCAAACGCCGATAATCCGTGTCCATCAATTGGATCGTTAGTTCCGCCATGGTCCATTCTCCTTCTGATTTTCGTTCATCTTGTGACGAGGTAGTTCACACCTCACGTTTCACGTTTCACGCATCACGCCTCACTTCCCCCGCACCTCCACCACCTGCTTCCCGCTTCCCACGTTGCCCGAAGTATCCGTCACGCGCACCACGAGCGTATGTTCGCCACGCTCCAACGTCGAAGTCGTGGTGGAAAAAGGCTCCCGCTTCGAATCGAAAATGCCGTCCTCCGGGAAGATGACCACCCAGTCTCCGGAGTCTATGGCGTACTCCGCGCTTTTGAGAGGGCTGGTTGCGTCCCCGGCGATCCCCCGAATCCGCAATTTTCCCCCCGCGATCTCCGAAACCGCCAGATCGCTGACGGTTGGGCTGGTATTATCCACGATAAAGGGCTTGCTCGTGCGCTCCGCGGACAGCGCGTCTGAATCAGGATTGCGGAGCCGGTCCGAGGCCACCACCTTCAGCAGATACTGTCCGTCCGGGCAGGCCTCCGTGTCCCAGAGGTACAATGAAGTTTTCAGATCCTCCTTGAGCAGCTTCCATGCCTTCTCCTCTACCCCTCGGAAAGCCAGTGTAAAGATCAACCGATCCTCGTTTGGATCCTGAGCACGCCAGCGAACCCGCTTCAGACTGCGCTTGGTGGGTTGGGGCAATCGGTGTTTGGGGGCCGCCCGTAAAGGCGGGGAGTCCATTTCTTCCTCCCCGGGATTCCCAAACTCCATCTGCGGAGCCGAAGACGCGGAAACCGTGACGGAGGTGATCCGTGGCTTCAGATTGGTCTGAAGACCGGCAAGACCGACCTCTTGCAGAATGGGAGTGGCGGTTTGCTCGGAGGTCGTCAGCGTAGCCCGGTACTGAAGGAAACGGGCCGGAGGACTCTGCACCTTTTCTTCGGAAGTCTTTGCCCAGTCGCTCCACGTATCGTCGGGTTTTTCCGTATTGCCCGACCGCGTGGCCAGCGCGATCGCCGTGCCCTTCGGGATCTCGGCCCGCACGGAGATCGCTCCCCATCGGGAGATGATCGTGGCATCGTGCACCTGCGACGTGAACGTGCCTTCCTCCGAATAGGAGCGCGTGAGGCGATGCACCCGCCCGACATCTCCGGCGCCTATGAAAATGCCCTCTTTGCCGCGGAGCATCGAAAGCGGCTGGGCCTCCTCCAATTGGGTCAACGTGGACCACGCACCGTCCGGATCCACCGCATAGATCATGCCCTTTTCCCCGGTGCCCACGAGGAGGCGCTCTCCCGATCCGGACGGACGGACCAACAACGACAACAGCAGCGGCTGCTCCGAACGCCAGATTTCCCGAACCGCATCTCCATTGATCTGATAGAGCGCGCACCCTTTCTCTGAAAAAGGGGCTGGAGCGATCTTCCTGGGAGGAGCGCCCGCCTTTTCCCCGGAAGGATTCAAAGAAGTGCCCGACCCGGACATCGCCCCGGCGTAAAGCGTCCCGTCGGCTCCGAAAGCTAAGGCGTGGATCTCCTTCTCCGGGGCGTCGTAGAGCACCCGGCCCGCGCCTTCGGGGGTCATGCGATAGATCAGCCCGCTGCCCGCGCTGCCCGCATAGAGCACTCCCTCCTCGTCGGAGAGCAGGCACATAATATGATCGTCCGTGGAATTGAACCACTCCTCCGAAGTCCCGTCGGAAGCGATTTTCAGAAGGTTCCCCTGATTCCCGGTGGCCG
>JAUWMS010000149.1 GCA_030613045.1 Candidatus Latescibacterota bacterium
CATAAGCCGGGCGGTAGCGCTTCCCGTCGTACGGATATCAATTGCTACTGTGCAACTTGATCTGCCGCATCCCGAGAGATACGCACCGCTCCAGTTCGGCCAACACCCCGTCCTCGTATCTCGGATTGAGGAAGGCATATCCCAGGACGCGCTTAGGATATCGCCGCATCGCCTCCGCGATTAGATCGTTTCCCAAGCGAAAGTCCGGCCCGATGGCCACGTGCGGCGAAGCGATGATCGTATCGATCCCGACCCGATCCATCACCCGCACCATCGCCCCGATGCCGTTGTCCGGGATATGAAAACCAAAATAGGGCCCCATGTGGCAGTGCCCGTCGATGACCAGCACGTCCTCTAATTTTTCTCCGGCCTCGGCCCGTCTCAAAAAAACGCTCTCTCTGAAATCGCTCATTGGATCACGTCCTCCAACAACCGCTGCAAGGTCTCCCCCGCAATCCGGCGCTTATCCTCCGAAGAAATCTGCGCGTATCGCACTGCGGTCAGCGCCGTGCCCGGGGTGAAAAACGGCATCCGCGTCCCGAACAGAAGCCGTTCCGCGCCGAAACGGCGGCAGACCTCCTCGATCCCGAGGTGCACCCCATACCACGATATTTCCACGTACAACTGGTCGAAAGCCTCGAACAACGGATAAAGATTTCGATCCTCCCGATAGCCCACGCCGGTCAGAATCACCGGAAGGTTTGAGTGCGCGTTACACAGTTTCCACACCTCGGGCCACTCGACCTGATCCTTGTCTATCAGCACCGGAACCCGGCGCGCCTCCAACGCCTTCCACAGCGGGCCGCAGCACCATTCGTCTAACGAGAAGGAATGCAGCTTCGGAAATACGCGGACGGCATGCACGCCCGCCCGGATCATGGTCTGCACGAACGCCTCCGGCTTTTGCATCTCTCCCGTATGCGGCGGCAGCGCCACCCAGCATCCATAGAGCGACTCCCGGCCCTCGATCTCCTCCAACAAGCGCTCGTTTCCCACCGAGGGAGCATATTCCTTCGCGAGCGCATGGAACACCAACGTTCGGGCGATCCCGAAATACGCCATCTCCGCCAGCAACTGATCCACCCGCCAAATTTCCCCGGGCTCCCGCTCGGTGCGCCGGCCGATCATGCAATGGCAGTCGAAAAACGAGCATTCAGCCATCTTCCCGACCTCTCCTTAATTCAGCCCCGGAGCACCGAGACGCCAGAGGTCAGAGACCCCCTCCTGACTTCCGGCTTCTCGGTGTTCACGGTCTGTCTAATTCCCTTCCACGGGCTTCTCCAATCCCCGGATTTCGTCCCGAATAGCCGCCGCCGTTTCGTAATCCTCCTCCTCCACGGCCTTCTTCAGCCGCACTCTGAGAACGCCGATCTTTTTCCCCAGTTCCGCGGCCTTCGAGACCACCGGGGACACATCGGGCTGTCCGGCCTGTCCCGGGATCGTCACGCCCCCTTCACCGGCCCGCTTCACCCGGACCCCCGCCTGATCCAATACCTCCTCAGCTACGTAGATGGGAACCTCCACCCGGAGCGCCAAAGCGATGGCATCGCTCGGACGAGAATCAATCTCTACGACGGCTCCGTTCATCTCCAACGTAATCTGAGCAAAAAAAGTATCTTGTGCCAGTTTGTTTACAAACACCTTAGACACCTTCGCGCCCAATCCGTCCAGAACCGATTTGAGGAGGTCGTGCGTCATCGGCCTCGGCGGCTGTTGGTGCTCCAGCTTCATGGAGATCTGGGTGGCCTCGAAAATCCCGATCCCGATGAACAAGACCATCTTCTGCTCCTCGTTCTTCAGCAGAACAAACGGAGCGTTGTTCGTCGGTTCGATCCCCACGGCTACGACCTTCATCTGAACCATCATACTCTCCCACAATAATTTATAACTATCAATTAGCAATTGCTAATTCTGAATTACCTACGGGTCCTGATCCGTCCATTAGAGGTTTAACGTATACAGCCTTCGGCCTTATATGTTCCTGGACGAAATTATTTTGAAAATTAGGAAACCAAGAATCCAGGAGAAAAACACAGCCCCGCGAAGTGCACCAGAACCCTCTCCTGGTTTCCTGGATTCCTTATAGAAAACGAAATTTATATGAATCTAATTTTGACCACCTACTTACCTTGCACCTTATGCATACCTCGCCCGAAACCGTTCGCTCCACTCCGAAAACACATCGTGCAGGATCGCCTCCCGCATCTCGTGCATCATTTCCATAAAGAAATAGATATTGTGGAGCGTGGCCAGTCGAAGCGCCAGAATCTCCCCCGCCTGAAAAAGGTGACGCAGGTATGCTCGGGTATAGTTTTGGCAAACCGGGCAGGAACATTCCGGATCAATGGGCGAGAAGTCCCTGGCGTACGGAGCATTCTTGACTACGAGCTTGCCGCGCCGGGTGAACACGGTTCCGTTCCTCCCATAGCGCGTGGGAACCACGCAGTCGAACATATCCATCCCCCGGGCTACGCATTCCACCAGATCCTCAGGATACCCTATGCCCATCAGATAGTGCGGCTTCTCCGTTGGAAGATGAGGCAGCACCTCCTCCAGCATATCCAGCATCACGGGCTTGGGCTCGCCCACCGAAAGACCGCCGATGGCGTAACCGGGGAAATTCATCGCCGAAAGGGCTTTTGCACTCTGTTTCCTCAGATCGGGAAAAACACTCCCCTGCACGATGCCGAATAAGGCTTGCTCCGGACGCTCCTCCCGATCCGACAGGATCTCAAGATGTTTCTGACAACGCTCCGCCCAGCGTAAGGTCCGCTCGTGGGATTGCTTGGCGTATTCGTGGGTGCACGGATACGGAGTGCACTCGTCGAAGGCCATGATGATATCCGCACCCAGGGTATGCTCGATCTCCATCACCTTCTCCGGGGTGAAGAGATGATGCGCCCCATCAATGTGCGACTGAAACGCAACCCCCTCCTCCGTGATCCGGTTTAGATCCGCGAGGCTGAACACCTGATAGCCCCCGCTGTCGGTCAGAAGCGCGTGATCCCAGCCGATGAAACGGTGCAGGCCCCCGGCTTCCCGCATCGTTTCCAGCCCCGGTCTCAGATAGAGATGATACGCATTCCCCAAAATAATCCCGGCTCCGGCAACCGCCAACTCCTGCTGGGAGAGCGTCTTCACCGTTCCCTGCGTCCCGACGGGCATAAACACCGGCGTAGGAATCTCACCATGAGGCGTACTCAGCACCCCGGCCCGGGCCGAAGTGTGCCGATCCTCTTTGATCACACGGAATCGGAAATGGGTCTCAGCGATTACTTCCCCCCTTCATTGCCTTTCACTCAACCAACTCCGAGGCCCATACAAACTGAAATCCTTGCTTCTGCAGCTTCGGAAGCGCGTCTTTCAGAACCTCCAGCGTATTGAGACGAGGGTGTCCGATGCCGAGGGCGCTTCCATTTTGCGCCGCGAGATTGGCCAATTTTGCCAGCGCCATCCGGATCGCCTGTGGTTCATCCACATGGTCGAGGAAAACCGCCCGCTTGGCGCATCGCACCTTCATCGCTTTCGCCACCTCGAAAGCCACCGATCTGCTGGAGGTATAGCTATCCACGAAAAAGAGTTTCTTCCGTTTCACCTCCCCGAGCACCGCTCGCATCACCTCTTCGTCTTCGGTGGCTCTGGATCCCATGTGATTGTTCAGTCCCACCGCGTGGGGCACGGTACCGATCGCGGCTCTCGTACGTTTTCGTATCTCCTCGACGGATTGCCACACATAGATCGCATCCTCCCCCGGATCTTCCTCCGGATAATGGTGCGGCTCCATCGGAAGATGAATCATCACCTGATGACCGCTCCGATGGATGGTTTCGGCGACCTCCCCGGAGCGCTTCCTGTTCGGAAAGACGGACAGCGTCAGACGCTGAGGAATGCGGCAAAACGCCTCGATCCGCTTCGACTTCTGGGGTCCGAAATCGTCCAGTACGATGCCGATTCGGCCCGCCCTCCGGACGATCTCCCCGTCCCGGACCAAAGTAACCACATCGGTGGGCACTCCTTTTACGCCCACCGTCATCACCACGGCGCCCTGCTTCGGAGTTTCCACCGCCGAGATCACCTGCCCCTTGAGCCGGTGCGCCAAACGGGTGATCTCTAAGTTGCACGCCAACGGAGACAGATCGCGGGGCACCCGTACCCGAATCCGGTGGAACGCCTCCTCCCCTCTCGGGGAGCGCTCCCGGATCAACTCCTTCCAGACGCCTAACGCCTTCAGACACGGCCCCAGACGCGCCCGGAAACGATCCGAAAAAGCAGTACAACCATTTTCCCATTTGGGCGCTTCCTCAACGGGTTTCTCCGGCTGCTTGTTGCTGAGAAGAAAGAAGGTGCCGGCTCCGAGAAGAAATCCGACCAGTACCGCTCCTGAAACAATGGGGAAAAGGCTCTTTTCTCTTTTTCTCCCTTTCTTTCTTCCCGTTTTCTCAGGCGCTGGCTGCTTTTTCTTCTTTTTCATCTTCGTGGTAGGTATAGTAGTAGTTGTAGTAATAACGATAGTACCCGAGCCTCCGAACGACCTCTACGTCGTTGAGAATGGCCCCGATGGCGGGAGCGCCTACTTTCCCCAGAATCTCCAATGCATGATGGGCCGCGTCTTTGTGGGTGGTGCCGTATTTCACAACGAGGAGGACCCCATCCATCTTAGAAGCCAGTAGGGCGGCATCGGTGACGGGGATCAGCGGCGGCGTATCGAAAAGCACGATGTCGTGCTCCTCGATCAATTTTTGGATCAGGTCGGTCATCCTGTTGGAAGCCAACAATTCCGCCGTGTTGGGAGAACCTCTTCCCGCCGGGATCAAGCTCAGATGGTCCGCCTCGGTGGGCATGATCACGTCCTCCAATGCCGCATTGCCCACGAGGTAATCCGTCAGTCCCGGTTCCTTCCCCACACCGAACAATTTATGCTGGCGAGGCCTTCTCAGGTCCGCGTCCACTATGATCGTCCGCTTGTCCATTTCCGCGAACGAGATTGCCAGGTTCGCCACCGTGAGCGTCTTCCCCTCCATCGGCCCCGGACTGCTGATCAGAATGGATCTCAGGGGCTTGTCCACACTGGCAAACTGAAGATTGGTGCGCAGGGAGCGATAGCTTTCCACCACCGTATCCTTGGTTTCGTACCGGGAGATCAGGCCCGGATCGTCCCGATCTCCTCCCCGTTTCCTCTTTTTCTTGCCGGAACGCTTCCTCTGCATATTTTCCAGTTTTTGAATATCCGGGATCGTCCCCATCACAGACAGGTCCAGCGTTCGCGAGAGGTCCTCAGCGGTCCGAATCGTGTTATCCATATACTCCAAGGCAAAAGCGATACCCAGTCCCAACCCCATTCCCACCATAGCCCCCAGCACCAGATTCCGCTTGGAGTGGGCAGGGACGGGTTCCTTAGATTCTCGGGGCTTCTCGATAACCTTGATACCCCCGGTTCCGGTGGCCGCATTGATCTTGGCCTCTTCCCCCTTCTCCAACAGGATACTATACATACTTTCGTATACCACACGTCCCCGGGTCAGACGCGCCAATTCGATGGCGTTCTCCAACATATTGGGGTGTTCCGCCTTGAACCTTTCGATCAAATTTTCGTAGTAGCGCTCCTGACTTTCCAGCATATAGAGATTGAGATCTTCGGCGGTTCTGCGCTCCTGAAGCTGGATGATCTCCACCTGCATCCCCGAACTGCGCACGTCCGTATCTTTGACAATACTTTCGACCAATTGCTTTTTCTTTTCTGCGATTTTTTTATCTAAGGCGAGCACCTCGGAATGATGCTCCCCGGATTGCTGAACCAGGCTGGCGCGTATGCTTTCCAGGATGGCGATCTCCCGGCCAAGCCCCTCGGTCTCGCGCCCCCCCCCCTTCTTATCGGGAAATACCTGAGCGATTCGAAGATCATAAGCTTCTAAGTTGGCCTGAGCGAGCTCCTTTTGCGCCTGCACGCGGGCCAACTCCGTCTCCAACTCAATCAGCTTGCCCAGCGCGCCTCCTTCCTCCCCATTTCCCACGATGCCGACGCGTTCCCGGAACTCCTGAAGCTTCCTCTCAGCCGCCTCCAATTTCTGCTGCGCCTCGATCTTCTGGTCCTCGATGAAGTCCAATACACTCTGAGCCTCCTCCTTGTCCAAACCCCGGCTCCGTTGCTTCAGCTCCTCCGTGGCCACCGCGGCCAGCAGATAACAGAGCAGCGGACTGCCGGCGCCGGCCTTGATCTCGAGAAAATCGGAGGTCTTCGACGTATTGAGAGAAATATTGGTTTCGACCAACCCGAGCGCTTCGTCCATCGGAAGCAGGATGCCGTGCTGATCTCGAAGCCGCTGTGTGACCTCCAGCGCCACCTGATCGCGATAGCTCGGACTCTCCATAATCCGCTCGAAAAACTCCACCGGCTTGGCCAGCGATCCGAACAGCGACCCTCTCGGATCAAGCAAATTCATCCCTTCCTCGGCTTCCACCATCAAGATG
>JAUWMS010000465.1 GCA_030613045.1 Candidatus Latescibacterota bacterium
TCCTGCTCGGAAGCGAGCATCCCGGAGCGTTGGATCAGGTCCTCCAGGGCGTGATAGCGACGGAGGATTTCCTGAACAGCGCCCGGGCCTGCCGCGAGGTCCCGGGGATCTCTGAGGAGGTCGGGATGCCGGATATCGGCAGGAAGGTCCTCCACGCAGAGTTCGGAGTGGGTAGAGACGACGACGAGCCGCTCGATGAGATGCTCCAGTTCGCGGACGTTTCCCGGCCAGGTATAGTCCAGCAGCACCTTCATGGCTTCGGGGGAAAGGGTCATCCGGCGATCCGGCGGGGAACCCACGTCGAGAAAATGATCAATCAGCAGCGGGATGTCCTCCCTGCGTTCGCGGAGCGGCGGAAGGGTGATGGGGACCACGTGGAGGCGGTAGTACAAATCTTCCCGGAAGCGGCCTTGCCGGACTTCCTGCTTCAGATCCACCTTCGTGGCGGCGATGACCCGGATGTCCACCCGGAGCGTCTCCGTACCGCCGACGCGCTCAAATTCGTGCTCCTGCAGAACCCGGAGCAGCTTGACTTGAAGGGCGAGCGGGATGTCGTCCACCTCATCCAGGAAAATGGTCCCGCCCTCCGCCAGTTGAAATTTGCCCACTTTGTCCCGGATGGCGCCGGTGAATGCGCCCTTTTCGTGGCCGAAAAGCTCGCTTTCCAACAATTCCCTGGAAAGTGCGGCACAACTGACCATGACGAACGGCCCCTTTTTTCTCGGGCTTTTGGCGTGAATGGCATGAGCCACCATTTCCTTTCCGGTTCCGGTTTCGCCGCAAATTAAGACCGTGCTGTCGGAGGGGGAAATCGTGGCGATCAGTTCGAAGACCTTTCGCATCGCTTCGCTTTTTCCGATGATGTGCCCGAAGCGATAACGATCCGACAATTGTTTTTTGAGTTGAGCGTTCTCGGCCCGAACCGCCCGGAGTTCCCGCAACCGCTCGAGAATAAGCAGGAGTTCTTCGTTGTCGAAGGGCTTGGTGATGTAATCGTACGCCCCGAGCTTCATCGCGTGCACGGCATTCTCCACCGTGCCGTAGCCCGTCATCAGGATCACCTCGATCTCCGGATGCGCCGTTTTCACCTTTTTCAGAAAAGCGATTCCATCCATGCCCGGCATGCGAATATCGCTGACCACGACGTCGCAGGGTGTTTGCTTCAACGCAGCCCACGCCTCCTGGGCGGACGCCACGTCGGTGGCCTCGTACCCGGCATCCTCCAGATCGTCCCTGAGCGGGATCCGGATGATCCTATCATCGTCCACGACCAGGATTCGCATCTTGGCGACTCCCTTTGGTGAGTGGTGAGTGGTGAGTGGTGCTCCCCGTTTTACGTTTTACGAGTCACCCCTCCAAAATGGGCAAATGCACCCGGAAGGTGGTACCCTCTCCCGGAATGCTTTCCACCTCGATGGTGCCGTGATGTTCCTTGATGATGTTAAACGAGACCGAAAGCCCCAATCCCGTGCCCTGTCCGACTGCTTTGGTGGTGTAAAAGGGGTCGAAAATCCGGTCTATCTGGTCCTCCGGGATGCCCATGCCCGTGTCCTGGATTTCAACGCAGAGCGGCCCGACGGCATCCGCCGGAACATGGGAGCGAACGCGTAGCGTGCCGCCCTCGGGCATCGCGGCGATGGCATTTAGGATCAGATTCAGAAAGACCTGCTGGAGGTGGTGTGCATCTCCCATGATAGGCGGTGCGTCGGGAGCCAGGTCCTTCTCCAGCGCGATCGCGGACTCTCGGAGATTATAATCCGCCATCGAAAGCGCCTCCTCCACCACGGCGCCCAGGTTCGTGGGTTGAAGCGAAAGCTCCTGCCTCCGGGAGAAGTCCAGCAATTGCCGCACCACGGTTCCGATCCGCAGGAGGGCCTCGGTCATCAAATCGAGGTAGCTTTTGAGCTGCCCCGCGTCCCCCGGTTTTTTCCGGATGCGGGCGATACAGTTTAAGATGCCGTCCAGGGGATTGTTGATCTCGTGGGCTACCCCCGCCGCCAGGGTCCCGATGGCGGCCAATTTTTCGGATTGGACCAGTCTCTGATGGGTTTTTTCCAACGCCTCGGTCTTCTCGCGGATGCGGGCTTCCAATTCGGAATAAAAGGCCCGAAGTTGGTCCGCCATCCGGTTGAATTCCCCGGCCACCTGCTCGATCTCGTCGTGAGTCCGGAGGCTCAGACGATAGTCCAAGTCTCCGCTTCCGATACGCCGAGCGCCGTCCCTCAGTTCGGTAAGCGGCTTTGTCAACAGGCGCGCCAACACGTGGCTGATGAGCACCATCAAACCAAGCGCGCCGATGGTCGTGATCAGGAAAATTTTCTTGTAGCGTTCCGCGGAGGCCAACACGAAGGACTTGGGCTTGGCGTCCACCAACACCCAGAAACCTTCCTTTTTGCCGCTGGCGGGAAATATGGGGATGGGCGCGTAGGATATAATGGCATCCACGCTCTTTGAAATGGTTCCGGGCTCGCCGGAGAGAATCGCCGTCGTAATCTCCTTAAGATAGCGATCGCGGAGGTTCCTTTCCCGCCTAACTTCCCGCGGATTCGCCGTGTTCTCGGCCCGAGCCAGATAGAATCCGTCCTGATGCACCAAATAGATCCGCTCTCCGGGAGTGATGCGGCCTTCCTGTACCATCTCCAACAGGCGATACGGGAACAGGGTCGCGGTCAAAACGCCTTTTCTTCGACGCCCACTGTCGAAGATGGAAATCGAGTAGGTGTGTCCGGACGGAACGAACTCCCGTGTATCCGCCTCCGAACGGGTATCCGATCGGGTAGCATCGTACCGTCGTCCGCGGCGATTCCGGGTCGTGTCGTTCGCCACCCACACCTTGGTGCCGTCGGAGTCTATCCGAACGATCTCCCTGCCGTTCTCGTCCGCATACACGATCTGCCGGTAGATCTTGCGATTCAGAGAGAACGCGAGGAACTCCTGTTCCACTTTCTTCCGCCAAAATGGTACGTCTTTCTCCGAATCTCCCAGGGCATCCACCAGTGCCCTCAACGCAGGCGTTCGCATCAGAAAAAGAAAATCGCTCTGACTGTTCTTCAGGAAACGTTCGATCCGCTTGGCCTTGAGAAATACCTCCTCCGAAGCGGCGTCTAAGGCGTTTTTCTCTAAGGCGTTTGCAGTCAGTCC
>JAUWMS010000284.1 GCA_030613045.1 Candidatus Latescibacterota bacterium
ACCTGCTCCATACGAATGGCCGTCTGCGTTCGTGTAACGATGCCGCGCTGCTCCAAAGCATCTTGCAGCGCCAAGGCATTGATCACCGTAGCGAGCATCCCCATATAATCCGATGTCGCCCGATCCATGCCGTGCAGGTTCGCCGCCTGGCTTCCCCGGAAGATATTGCCTCCTCCGATGACAACCCCAAGCTCCACCCCGGCCTTCACCGCCGAGGAGACCTCGTCCGCAAGATACGACACCGCCTCCGGCACGATCCCAACGCCCCGATCACCGGCCATCACCTCCCCGCTCAATTTCAATAAAACTCTTCGATACTTTGAAGACATAATCTCCCACATCCGGTATTCAATGAATAATGAGCACTATCCCACCCAACCATTGGGTAAGGAATGGGCGGTACTCTTCATTGCTCATTATTCATTGTTCATTCCTCCTCGCCGAGCCGGAACCGCGCAAATCGTTTGATCCCTACGTTCTCTCCGAGGCTGGCACTGATCTCCGTAAGCACCTCCTGGATCGTTTTGTCCACATCTTTGACGAAGGCCTGTTCCAGCAGGCAGACTTCCTGATAGTATTTCTGAAGACGCCCTTCCACAATGCGATCGAGGATATGCTCCGGTTTGCCCTCGTTTTGCGCGCTCTCCCGGTAGATATTCTTCTCTTTTTCGAGCATTTCCTCTGAGATCTCATCCCGCCGGACCACGAGCGGATCGGCGGCCGCCACCTGCATAGCGATATTCCGGGCAAATTCGCGAAACGCCTCCGTCCGGGCCACAAAGTCGGTCTCGCAATTCACTTCCACCAGCACGCCCAATTTATCTCCGGGATGGATGTAGGAAGCAATTACACCTTCCCTCGCCGTCCGGCCGGCCCGCTTGGCGACGGAGGAAGCGCCTTTTTTTCTCAAATCCTCAATGGCCTTCTCAACGTCCCCGTCGCACTCGACCAATGCCTTCTTGCAATCCATCATGCCCGCACCTGTTCGGATGCGCAATTCTTTTACCATCGAAGCCGTAATCATAAGCTTTTCCAATGGCCCCTTTCTCTGTTCCTCAAAGGATACGGATTCGCAACGACCTCCCGACTCCCAGCTTTCTATCGCAATAGATCCGTATCGTCCGGATGATCCGTGTTCTATTGTTTTTTCTCGGCGTTCTGATTCGTTCTGCTCCCCCGACGGGGAGTGGCCCGCTTCCGAGGAGATTTTTTCTCCTTTTCCTGAGGCTTCTCCTTGTCCTCCAGGGCCTGCTCCGCCTCCATCCCCTCACGTCCCTCCATGACCGCATCGCCGATCAGCCGGGTGATCAAGGTGATCGAGCGAATCGCATCGTCGTTGCCCGGTATGGGATAATCAATCACATCCGGATTGCAGTTGGTATCCAGAATAGCCACAACCGGAATGCCCAGGCGATTGGCCTCGGCCACCGCTATGTGCTCCTTTTTGGTGTCCACCACGAAAAGAAGACCGGGCAGCCGGGGCATGGCCCGGATGCCTCCCAAAATCCGCTGCAGCTTGGATCGCTGTTTTTCGAGTTGAAGCACTTCCTTCTTCATCAAGAGATCGTACGTGCCGTCCGCGCTCATCTTGTCCAAATCGTCCAACCGCTTGATGCTCTGACGGATGGTCTGGAAATTCGTAAGCGTCCCCCCCAGCCATCGCTCTACGACGTAAAACATCCCACAACGCTCCGTCTGCTCCCGCACCACCTCTTTGGCCTGCTTCTTCGTCCCTACAAACAAAACAGGCGCGCCCTTTTTGGCCACTTCCCGCACGGTCTGGCAGGCTCTTTCAATTTCCTTGGCGGTTTTCTGGAGATCTATAATGTAGATCCCATTCCGCTCCATAAAGATGAACTTCTTCATCTTGGGATCCCACCGTCGGGTCTGATGCCCGAAGTGTACCCCCGCTTCAAGAAGCTCACGTATCGTTACGATAGCCACTTCAACCCTCCTCAAACGTTAGTTGATCGCCGCCGCCCCCGTCCTGTCTTCGAAGGGACCCTCCATCCTGAGTTCATCGTACGGGCTTCAACCCGTCCACAAAACATGGAAATCACTGCCGCGAACCACGGATCGGGCACTTCCTCCGAAAATCGGGGGGCGTGTGAATTGAACAATGGGCAATGTAGCATGAACCACACCCAGCCATCCCAACGTGAAAGGGACGGTTGGGTGTATTGCTCATTGTTCGTTACGCATTGCTCATTGGAACACAGATCACCTCTTGGAGAACTGGTAGCGCTTCCGGGCGCCGGCCAATCCATACTTCTTTCGCTCGACCATTCGGGAATCCCGGGTCAAAAAACCCGCCTTTTTCAGCGGCTTCCTCAGCGAGGCGTCGGAGAGAACGATCGCCCGGGCGATCCCATGGCGCACGGCCCCGGCCTGTCCGGACAAGCCTCCGCCCTTCACGCGCACCATTACATCGTATTTCCCGGAGACGCCCGCGATTTCAAACGGCTGCTCGATAAGCATGACCGAAGTGGGTCGCGCAAAATACGCCGAAAGTTCGCGGCCGTTGACCGTCATCTTTCCCGATCCCGGCTTCAACCATACACGGGCCACCGCATTTTTCCGGCTTCCCGTAGCTGCAAAAATCTCTGCCACGAAGGGTCTTCCTCCTTTCATCGAAAATTCCTCCCCTTCCCCCCATCCGTCAAACGAAATCATGGGGCGATCCATCCGTACCGTCTGCATACTGATGGAAAAAACAAAAGGGAGCGTGCGTCATTGAAGATGCTACAGTTCAATCGGCTCTGGATTCTGCGCCTGATGAACGTGCTCGGATCCGCCATACACTCTCAACTTCTTGATCATCTGTCTTCCGAGACGATTGTGGGGAAGCATGCCCCACACCGCCTTTCGGATCACCCGTTCGGGTTTTTTCGCGAGAAGCTCCTTAAAGGGCGTTCCCTTCAATCCACCCGGATAGCCACTGTGCCGCCAATAGATCTTCTGGTCCGCTTTTTTCCCGGTCAACTGAATTTGCGAGGCATTGATCACAATCACGTGATCGCCCACATCGAGATGCGGCGAATAGATGGGCTTCCGCTTTCCACGAAGGATCTGGGCGATCTCGCTGGCAAAGCGTCCCAGTATCTTCCCATCCGCGTCCGCAACGTACCACTTCCTCTGAATCTCAGAGGGTCTGGCCAAGTATGTTTTCATAGCGCAACAACTCTCCTCCGTAAAGTGCCCCTTGTGTCAAAAACACCAGTAATAAGTGTCCAAATATAATACTATATCCCAAGCCTGTCAAGAAAAATAAACGCTCCGTGGAGCTCGGATGCCTTCCGGAGTGACCGGCTTGCTCCTCCCGGGGGTTTCCCCGAAAATCAATATCTATACCTCCATGGGCAACAAAGACTCCCCTTCTCACCAATCTCCGTTTTTTCTGTTGACATTTTTGGATAGAAGCGTTATTTTTATATCGTTACCTTATTATAAGCGTAGGGACGTTCTCTTTCGAACCTACGCATTGGGACGCAATGATCTGACGTTCAAAAAAACCACTTTCCTCCAGGAGGTCACCATGCGAACCACCCCCATCGGCATCGCGATGCTCAACGACGAGCGGGAACACGTGTACATGAAGAACAACCCGGAGAACATGGCCGTAGTGCAAAAATGGGCCGATCTGATCCGGAGAAACGTAGTCAACACAGACGGATCGGGGCCCGAGGTCGTCTGCGGCTCCGAGATCATCACTTCGATCCGCAGTGCGCAGAAGGTCGGCGAGGAGTTTTCCCGCGCGCACTGCAAGCAGGTGATTATGTGCTACAACGTCTGGAACTTCCCCTTTCTCTGCTGGCCCTTCCTAAACACGCTCGGCGCGGATGTGCCCATCCTGAGCCTGTCCAACAACAACGGCGCCTATCCCGGAAATGTGGGGCTTTTGGCCACGGACGGAGCGCTGCGTCAGGCCGGCGTCCGCACCCACCGCATCGTGGGCGATCTGGACGACGAAAAGACCCAGGGACAAGTCTTCGACTGGATCCGGGCCAGCCAGGCCGCGACCACCATCCGAAACGAAGTATTCGGCTGTTACGGAGGCCATTCGATGGGGATGGAGACGGGTTTTTTCCATCTCACGCCGACGCTCAAAGCGCTCGGCACCACGGCCCGTCAGATTGATCAGCTCTGGCTGGTCGAGGCGATGAAGGAGGTGGATGAAAAGGAGGTGGCGGCGGGATTTCGATGGTTCACGGAATTGCTGGGAGATCGGATCCGGTACGACGGCGACATGTTGACGCCGGAGACCCTGAGGACGCAGATCCGTCTGTATCTCGCCATCAAAGCCGTCAACGAGGAAAAGGGCTTCGATTTCTGCGGCCTTAAGGGGCAGCGGGAACTGACGGAGTACGTGTGCCTCGGAGACGTGCCCGAAATGCTGCTCAACGATCCGTACGACTGGAACGGCCCCAAAGAGCCCACCGTGTGTGCGACCGAGGCGGATGCCTATGCCGCGGTGACGATGCAGCTCTTAAAATACATCAGCGGCGGCCTCCCCACGCTCTTTATGGATGTGCGCCTGTACCATCCGGACAAAGATCTGTGGGATTGGTGCAATTCCGGCAACCACGCCAGCTACTATGCGGCGCAGAGTATGGACCCGAAGGAGAATTTCGCGAAGATCACCTTCCATCCCGCGCTCAAGTTCTACTTTAAGGCCGGCGGCGCGTCCGTCCAGTTCGACGCGGCTCCGGGCCCGATGCCATTCTGCCGCCTCGGACTCTGGGATGAGACGCCCTGCATGGTCATCGTCTCCGGAGAAAGCTCGGACCTGCCCGCGGACGACCG
>JAUWMS010000134.1 GCA_030613045.1 Candidatus Latescibacterota bacterium
CTTTTCTATCCACTGAGACACAAAGCGATAGGTCTTGTTCGTGACTTTGTGGCAAGCAGTCAGCAAGGAGGTATTTCCCATGAAGACTCGTAGTGGTTTGTCTCTGTTTTTCGCCTTGACCGTAGTGGCGCTTGCGGGCCTCTCCTGCAGTGATCGCTCTCCTGTCTCTCCTGGGTCCATGGAAGGGAATGGGCTTGTCAAGTTGGATCTTCGGCTGTCGAAGATGTCGGAGCAGGCAATAGACAGAGTTCTCGTCGAGGCTAAAAATCCCCCGATGGAGCCGGTGAGCGGAGAACTCGCCATCACAGGAAAAACAGCCACCGGTTCTCTCGAGGTGTTTCCGGGCAAGTGGGTCATTGTTGTGAAAGCTTATACCGGAAGTACGCTCTGTTATCATGGCGAGATCGGACCGGTGGACGTCGTCGCCGGGAAATCCACCGACATCCCATCCATGAAGCTTCATGCTACGAGGGACCTGGTGGCGGACCGGATATTCATCGCGGATACGGATTGGAATGAGTTGGTTCGGGTGGAGGAAGGACAGGAAGTGCTCCTCGTGTTGGTCTATAAAAACACCGGATCGGCGGAAGCCGCCGGATGGCGGGAGCAAGCTTTTTTAGATGGAGCGGAGCGCGGTCACACAAATGACATGGCTGTGGGTGCGGGACAGACGAAGCGGATCGGACAAAATTGGACCGCCGTGGCGGGCACGCACACGGTGGAATTCCGATTGGACACGGAAAATGTCATCGGCGAAAGCGACGAAAGCAACAACACCATCAGCCTGACTTTCACTATACAGCCACCTGTTGACCTAGTGGCGGAAGAGGTCTATATCAGGTGGTCCGAAACGAAAGACCGCTTGGATCCGAAGAACCTCGTTGCGGGGAGCGTGGTGGATCTGGTCCTGAGCTGCAGGAATGCGGGTTCGACCGATGCCGCGGGATGGCGCTTCGAAGCCTATCTGGACGAGGTCCTCTTATGCTCCATGGACGATGTTTCGATTCCCGCCGGAAATGAATGGCTCCTCTGGTGTCCCGACTGGACCGCCACTGAGGGCCCACACAGGATTGAACTCAGGTTGGACACCGGCAATGTGATCCGGGAAAAGGATGAGACCAACAACACCGCCCGCTTGACGTTTACAGTGCTACAACCTGCTCCCGAGGTAGACCTTGTGGCGGAAGAGGTCTTTGTTACGCGGGCCGGAGAGTATGAGCGTATAGATCCCAACAACTTCGTTGAGGGTGATGAGGTGGATCTGAACCTAACCTATAGGAACGCAGGTACGATGGATGCTACCGGATGGCATATAGAGGTATATGTGGATGGTATCCCCGCGGGCTCCGATGTCCGATCCATAGAGGCCAATTCGACCGATGCCGTGTGGCTCACTTGGACAGCTACTGAGGGCACACACACGGTTGAATTTAGGTTGGACACAGAGGACATTATCAACGAGAAGGACGAGACGAACAATAAAGCCACTCTGACCTTCACAGTAAGCGCAAATCCCTGGAAAGATACAGACGGCGACGGATTTTTCGATTCCGAAGACCTGTTCCCACTTGGGAATGCCAAAATTCAAGTGGCGCTTAGAAAGTTCGGCGTTTATGTAGACAATGGGCTTTGGGAAGCGACCTCCGAGATATTCTTCAAAATAGAGGTGGATGGAGTCACCTTAGTTGCCCCGAGAGAGGGCTATTACTGGGAGTGCGATAATGGAGAGTCTGTAGAGCCAAATTGGAGTAGCAGAGAGGTTGATGTGGCTGACAATTCCAGATACCACAACGTAATTATCCAAATGTGGGACACTGATACTCTGGCAGATGATCTATACGATATAGATGCTGACGAAACCAAGAGTCTAAATCTTAGGTATGACTTGAAAACCGGGGCTTGGGCTGGAGACGATACAGATGGGGTAACCTATGGAGATGAGGGATATTTGGAATACGAGATCAAAACGGTCGTTGAGTAAATCGGAGCCGACGGGAGAGATGTAAATCGCTTTTGGCTTGGTTCCTGACCGTAAAGATCACAAATGATAACTTATGGAGGCGGAGAGATTGAGGGCAAGAATATTGGCCTTGCTGCTGGTGGGGGTGTTCGTGGCAAGCCCAGTCGGGGCAGCCAAGATCCACTTCAAGGACGGGAGCCTGATTTCGGGGAAGGTGGAGAAAGCTGACTCTGAGAGCGTGGAGGTAGTAACCTCTCTTGGCGTCAGGATGACGATCCCGATGGAGAGCGTCAGCAAGATAGAGTGTGATCCAGGGGAGATCAAAAAGAAGGAGTCCTTTATACTTTGTCTTTTGAGCCGTCTAAAAAGTATGCTTGGATTACCTATGTGGCAAGGAGTGGTTAGTATAGCCACTGGGGCTTTGGCAATTGCAACTTTCCTCTCCCTTCGGCAGACGAGGAAGGAAAGAGACCTGCGCCTTAATAGGGAAATCACGGAAAAAGTATACAACCCACTGCATGGGGACCTGGGAAAGATAATGAAAGAGGCCGA
Source organism: Candidatus Latescibacterota bacterium (assembly GCA_030613045.1). GTDB lineage: Bacteria > Latescibacterota > 4484-107 > 4484-107 > 4484-107 > 4484-107. The sequence continues at coordinate 2,513 of JAUWMS010000134.1, forward strand.
AAAAATTGAACTCGTTTCTTCTTGGTGCTGGGAAGAAATCAGGGGGAAAGGGTCATATCTTGTATGCCAAATACCAAAAGAAACTTGGAATAAATTGGAGGAATTCTCCGTTGAATTGAGAAGATATGACGATCTCCGTAGAAAACGCTGGAATTCGCTAAATGATGTAATTTCTGGTGAGATCAGAAATTACAAGCAAAAACAAGAGATTAAATCTTATGGGTTCAAATTTTATGCAACGATGGGAGGCAAATCATCTCCTATAACCCTTTACGAGCTAATTTTTTGGGATGAAACGCTTGACCAATATGTGGATAAGAAGAAAAAAGAGCTTGGACTCCTGAATAGTAAAGAAGTTGAGGGCCATGTTGAGACAGAAAATAGCGAAGGCAATAACTGGAGTAAGGAAGACTTTGAAAAAATAGATGCTTTGGTAAAACATCATATAGATAAGGACTCTAAACTTCAAGAGTTGGTTGCTAAAAGCAGGTCTTTTTGGAAAAGCGCTGAATCCATGAGAGACGCGCTTGTTCAGAGGATGAAGTCCCCCAAGGGGATATGAACCTAAGAAAGGGGCCATGTCGGAAACGCTCTGGATCGTGGCGCTGATAGGTGGGCTCGTCGCGCTGGATACGACGGCAGGGCCGCAGGTGATGATCTCCCAGCCCATCGTGGCCGGACCCGTTCTGGGCCTGCTGTTGGGCGAGCTGGAAACCGGCCTCCTGGTCGGAACCATGTTGGAATTGATCTGGATCGGAACCGTGCCCGCGGGGGCCTCCCGGTTCTTCGACTCGAACATGGCGGCTGTGGCGGCCACCGGGGCCACGATCTGGGCGATGCAACGATGCGGCATAGCGCGTCCCAGCGCGGTGCTTTTATCCCTCGGGGTGGTGCTCCCGATAGGCTTTCTCGGGTCCCGGATGACCGTTGGCGTTCGGAAGCTGAACGGCCGCTTGATCCGAAAAGCCGACGTCGCCGCACGATCGGGGCGAGCCTTTCGGATATCACTCTATCACGGATACGGCGCCGGATTTTCGTTTATTCGGGGCGCTTGCCTGAGCCTTCTCGGAACGGTGACGGGGGGCTTGCTCGTGTCTGCTCTCGCTGGCCTTCTGCCCCCGGTTCGCGAAGACCGGTCCGCCATTCTCCTGATAGCGCGGATCGGCCTCGGAGGAGCCGTCTGTCTGAAACGTTTTGGAACAAAGCGGTTAGCACCCTGGATCGCCTTGGGACTGAGTATCGGGATGTTGGTGCGATTTTTAGGGTAAGCGGCTGATAGAAACTCAGCTTTTTATGACCTCTTTATCTTGAATTTAAGAGAGTAGAAAAGGAGTGCTCTCCAAAAATGTCATAAGTCAAATTCCGAATGTCAAATCAAGCTCAAAATCCAAATATCAAAACCCTCAGCGCGTATCTTGGCCTTGCGCACGGATTCCCGAGCGTTGGGTTGGCATTTTGGTTTTGAAATTTGACATTCATTTCAGCCACTTGCAAAAATCCGAAAAACGAGAGAATGCCACTGAGGATAGTTTTGTTTTGCAAGTGGCTCATTTGAGCTTTGGAATTTGTCATTATGAGGGCGATATTCCAATTTAGCAACGTGAAGTTATTTCGGCAAAAAGAAAGGTTGATGAATAATCCAGGATCAGTGTCCTCAGTGATAAAAAAGCGGGATTTGATCGGAGTGGGATTGCGTTCGTCTTTTATTCAGGCTTCATGGAATTACGAGCGCATGCTGGGCCTGGGATGGACCTTTGCGATGATGCCGATCCTGCATCGCCTCAAGCTGCACGGAGACGCTCGGAAAGCCTTTCTGAAACGTCACTTGGGTTTTTTCAACGCAAGCCCCTTTGTATCCTCCTTTGCGTTGGGAACCGTAGCGAGATTGGAGGAAGAGCGCGCGGGTTCGGACGAACACCGAACGGAGGATTCCATCGAACGCATCAAAGTGGCCCTATCGGGACCCTTAGGTGCGGTGGGAGATCGGCTGTTCTGGCACGGTTTCCGACCGATGGCGGCTTTGCTCGGCGTAGCTGCAACGGGGTTGTGGGGCGTCTGGGGAGTCCTCGTATTTCTATTGGCGTTCAACCTGCCTCACCTGTGTTTCCGGTTCTATGGCGTGATGCGGGGACATCGGTTGGGGTTGCAGATTGCAAAGGAATTTTCCCGCCCCTTTTACAAAAGTCTGCCTCAATGGACGGAGCGGCTCGGGGCACTCGGACTCGGCCTTTTGATCGGGATCAAGAGCTTCGGGGATCAGCCCGTAAGCTGGGTCACGCCGACGATTCTCTTCCTGTCCATAGGATTCGGCTTCATGCTCTTAAAAAGAGGATACTCCCCTTCCCTGCTCTTTTTCCTGGTGCTGGTAGCGGGGATGGCCGTAGCATGGGTTTGAATTTCCCTTTTCCTTGAATTCACCGCCCAGAAGCGAAGCGCGCAGAGCTTGGCTATGGCTGCAACGCACCAGCTAACGCCCAATGCCTGGTTGACCAATCACCAATCACCAATAAGCACGATTGACAGACCAAATCGAGTCCACCACTTCACATCAGGAGAACCAAGATGAATCTCTTAACAAGCGTAGCCCAACGACAATTGCGGGACGATATCCCTGAGTTTGGCCCGGGAGACACCGTCTGCGTGCATGTGCGGGTAATCGAGGGAGAAAAGGAGCGCACCCAGCTGTTTCAGGGCATCGTGTTGCAGCGGCGAGGCCATGACATCTCGGCGAGCTTCACCGTACGGAAAATTTCTTCGGGGATCGGCGTAGAGCGCATTTTTCCGCTTCATTCTCCGATGATCGCAAAAATAGAGCGTCTGCGCGCCGGCCGGGTTCGGAGAGCCAAACTATTCTACCTCAGAAAATTAAAGGGCAAAGCGGCTCGGATTCGCGAGCGCCGGTAAGCGGTTTCTTCGAATCGAAAAGGAGGCCCCCTCTGCCGGAAACGATGGATGGGGCTTTCTTTGTTTGGCGAAGATCCTTTTGGTTCCCGGAAAAAAATCTTTCGGGGTTGACTTTTGCATGGATATGAGATATATTTCAACAGTCTATACGACTTGGAAGGGGATCTTCTTTGTAAGCATTCAGGCGTCAGCTATCTCCCCCCCCTCATCGGTTGTCCCCGACTTCCCTGTTTCGACTGATGTTCAACACACCCTATCCGGGATGAGGAATCGGACCGAAGCCGGGGATGGAGGAAGGCGGACCCCTGATCGCTCGCCCAAAAAACAAGAACATTGCAAATCGCCCAAGACAGCCGGATCAAGGAAACAATCCCCTGTCTTTCCTTTGCCCCTTTGTGCCTTTGTGGCAGACATTTTGGCTCATTTGGAACCGCTAAAACCGGAGGGATCTATGGAGAATCTGAATCTGCTGAGCATCGTAGGCAAGGGAGGCTGGTTGATCCTTCCCATCGCCCTGTGTTCATTGATCGCCGTGGGTGTGATCGTCGAACGATTTCTGACTTTGCACCGAGCGAAAACCAATACGGCGAGTTTGATTATGAAACTGAAGGGCGCGCTCTCCTCGGGAGATGCGGAAAAGGCCCTTCTCATTTGTCAGGAAACCCAGGGCCCCATTGCCACCGTATTGAGCGCGGGCTTACAGCGGCATCAAGAGGAGCGCGGAAGGATCCGAGAGGCCTTGGAAAATGCCGGGAATGCAGAGGTGTTCCATTTGGAGAAATACACCGGAGTGCTCGCTACGGTGGCGGCCGTGGCTCCGCTGATCGGCTTTTTGGGAACCGTGACGGGGATGATCCGCGCGTTTATGGATATTCAAGCCTTGGGAGGCAACGTCAACGCAGACGTGTTGGCCGGGGGAATCTGGGAAGCGATGGTGACTACAGCCGCCGGGTTGGCCGTGGGCATCCCGGCTTTGATTTTCTACAACTATTTCATCGGTCGCGTGCAGCGCTTCGTGTTCGAGATCGAGACCCGTTCGGAGGAGTTGTTGGACCTGTTGAGCGGAAAGGCGCGCGATGAAACTTAAAACCAACCGCCAAATGGTGACGAGTCTCAATGCCATCTCCCTGACGGACATCGTCTTTTTGCTGTTGATCTTTTTCCTGCTTTCCTCGACCTTCGTCCTGCAGCCCGGCATCAAAGTCGCGCTTCCAAAAACGACTACGGTCGAGGTCAGCACGGAGAAAAGCATCGTCGTGACCATTACGGCGGACGGATCGCTCTTCCTCAACGACCGGAAAGTCTCCCGCGCCACGCTTCCGGGCGAACTCAGGGTGAAACTTCGATCCGTCGGAAGACCCATCGTCGTGATCCGGGCGGACAGGCGGGTGTCGCTGGAACAGGCG
>JAUWMS010000145.1 GCA_030613045.1 Candidatus Latescibacterota bacterium
CTTGTGCCCCCGATTGGCCTGGATATACTGCTCGTAGCGGTTCATTTGCCCAGCAAGCGTCACTATAAAGAGAGCGATCAGGCTTTTCTATGCGTACGTCTCGCAGACGCGATTCGAGAAGCAGAAGATAAAGTGGGTCATTGCAGGACGGTTGTGGTTGGCGATTTTAATATGAATCCTTTTGAATCCGGCTTTGTGAGTTGCGACGGCCTGCACGCGGTGATGGACAAAAGTATAGCGAGAAAAATATCCCGAACAGTCGGAGGAGTGCGTAGAAAATTCTTTTATAATCCGATGTGGGGAAGGTTGGGAGACCACTCATCGGGTCCTCCCGGCACCTTTTTTTATCCTGATTCAAGTCATGTCAGTTATTTCTGGCACACGTTTGATCAGGTCATCTTGCGTCCTGAACTTTTGCAGTATTTTCCGGACGATCGCTTGGAGGTTCTTTCAGAAGTGGCAGAACGGTCGTTACTTTCGGAAAACGGCGTTCCTGACAAAAAATCTGCGTCTGATCATTTACCCATCTTATTCACGCTCGAAATTGAAAGGGGGGTTTAAAGTGTCTGTAAAGAATCTATGGGGTGACATACCATCGGGGGAAGCAATTCGGACGCCGTACACCATTCTTCGTGAACAGACGGCAGTCCTTGGTGAATTGACGGACCACGTCTTGGAAGGGCGTGTTATACGGCAACAGGTTGCTCGCTCTTCGAATCTTTTTAGTCTTGCAATGAGTATTGTGGCTCCAGCAATCGACAATTACATGTTCAGATTGATCATAGCCACGCACCCTGTAACATTGTATCCTGCAACGCTGAAGGATCTGAGTAATGAAGAGACCTATGAATGCGAGAATGAGGAGGTGTTCGTTGAACGCTTGGGCATAATCCTTTCTTCAGATCGTGTTAGAAAGGTAGTTCAGGGACTCCTGTCTCAGAGTGTGGCTATGGAAGAATCCTCTTAGGGGATTTGAGCTCAGTTTCAGACAAGAAAAGTAGAGGAGGATGAATGACCAGAAAGAATACCTGCGCCATCGGCGTGGACTTAGGAGGCCATTCCATCAAGCTGGCGGTGGTGGATGACACGGGGACGGTACGGCTCCGGGAGACCGCTCCGACGTGTGCCGACGAGGGCAAGGACGCCTCCGTGGCCCGGATCGTGCGATCCGTAAAGGCGTTTCTCGTCCAAGCTGAGGCAGTATGCGACGCACCCATCGGGGTTGGAATCGGAGCGCCTGGGCTGATTGACGTGGAGTCCGGAATGGTGCGCTTTTCCCCCAATCTGCCCGGCTGGTCGGACGTGCCCATACGCCGGATTCTCGAAGACGCCACAGGGCTTCCCGTGGGACTGGGCAACGACGCCAACGTAGTCGCGATGGCGGAGAATGCGTTCGGAGCGGGCAAGGAGTATCAGGATTTTATCTGCGCCACGCTCGGCACGGGGATCGGCGGGGCTATTGTGATCGGAGGGAAGGTGGGCACCGGCGCGGACGGCACGGCGGGAGAGATCGGGCACACCACCGTAGATCCGGACGGGCCTTTATGCAATTGCGGAAACCACGGCTGTCTCGAACGCTTTGCGGGGATCAAATACATCGTGGAGCGAGCCCTCTCCAAGCTCGAAAGCGGAACGCAGGAAAGCAGGTTACCCAAGATGGTGGACGGACAACTTGAGAACCTCACTCCCAAAATCATCGCACAGGCCGCCGAACAAGGCGACTCCCTCGCCAAGGAAGTATTCGAGGAGACCGGAACGTATCTCGGCATCGCCTTTGCCAACCTCGTCAATATTCTCAATCCGGAGGCCATCGTGCTCGGCGGCGGCGTCAGCAATGCCGGCGAACTCATCTTTCGTCCCATCCGGGAGACCATCCAGCGTCGGGCTATGCCCGTTCCGAGAGAGACGGTGCAGGTAGTGCGCGCCACGAGGGGGCACGATGCGGGCATCATCGGAGCGTCGTTGTTGGTGAGGAAACAGTAAATAATCCTCACCACGGAAAAACACGGAGTATTCTGTGTGCTTCCGTGCACTTCCGTGGTAAAGCCTTTTGTTTCTTCCTTGAGAGTTTTAAGCGGGTTATCCAGATACCCAGCTTAATTCAGGAACATCCCCCCGGAAATCCACCTGAGCCGTTTGTCCGGTGCAAGGAAAAGTGAACACACTCCCCCGCTCGAAATCGTTCTCCCCTATTATGGAACGCGTGTTTATATCCTCCGAGGCATATTGGATCGTCTGCTCCGTCCGCGTTGTGACGGGTTTCAGAAAGTGATCGCCACCCCGCGTATAGTGCGCTTCCACCTCCTTGCCCGCCTGCTTGAGCGCGTCTTTGAGTTCATAGCTCTGCCCGATGTCCACGGCTTCGTCCGCATCGCCGTGAAAGAGAAACACCTTGTTGCGAATGCGATCCACGAAGCGCCGCGCATCCCGGATCTCCCACTCCGCTCGATCCTCCTTCGATAATCCGGCCAGTTTCCAGCGCTCCTTCGCGGGATCGGGATAGACGATCCCGCACGCATCCACCGTCACCGCGAACGTATGCGGCGCGAACGCCGTCGCCAGCATCGCGATGTGCCCTCCCTGACTTCCGCCCCACACGAACGCCCGCCGAACATTTCCCTCAGCGTATTCCAAACTCACCATCCGAAACGCGGCCAGCGCATCCATCACCTGAAGATGGCTGAAATCATAAGGCTGGCGCATGCCCGTGCCTTCCTCCGAGGCGTCCCATCCGCTGTCCCGATATTCCGGCGACATACAGATCACGTTGTAACGCTCCGAGAAATCCAGCATCAACTCCCGGTACTGGCTCCGGTTGTTTCCCCAGCCGTGCAGCACCAGCATCAGGCCGGTATTGCCGGTTATGCTTTCCGGGCGGATGGTCAGCACGGGAATCGTTTTCCCACCCTGCGAAAGGGTGGATTGCTCGATGGTGCGTTCCACGGAGTTCTCCTCTTTACCAAAAGCGCGCAAAGAAGGACAGGGCATCACTTTAAGGTCACTCGGCTAAGGAGCCAGTGCTTCTTTGCATTGCGCATTCAGAAGGGGCGTTTTTGATAATTTTTCAATTCTTCCGGCGACAACTCCTCTGCACTTACCAGTGTATAGTGTTTCTCAGAGGAAATAGCAATCCCCTTTTCAGTTTGCTCAAATGCGAAAAGAGCCATCGCGTTATTGTCCATAAACTGCGCAGCAACAGGACGACAAATCAGGCCGGGGAATTTCGTGACACAAACAGCAAAATCCTGTTCGATCTGCACGATTCCGATCTTATCCGTTTTACCTTTAGCCTCAACAGGAAGAACGTAATGCGCGCCCCGCTTATCTATGCCGATATAGATTTCATCCGTCTCAACCTGGCCGATATCGGGGACCGTTGTTCTCAGATGATTCTGTAGCGAATAGCAGGTCAGGCCGGTAAAAATATCAACCAACCGGTTATATCGAATTTTCGCTAAGAGGGCCTGTTCGTCATTCAGCGCATACTTTTCAATAACACCCGGTGTCGCGTCCGGTATTTTTGTTTCCACGAGTCGTTTGGACGGACTTATGTTCGCTTCCGTAGTAAGTGCAAAAATATAACGTCCCCGGCCCGCGGGACGGATAATCCACTCGTATCCCTCCGGGGCTTTCTCAATAATACACTCCGGCAAGCTGACCCGATATCTAAACGAATACAACACATCGCCCAGATTTTTAGGTAACTTTATTCCCAAGTCTTCGGAAACCTGAACGATATCAGACCGTTCAAACGGAACTTCATCCGCGCCGGCCCGGTAGTATTTAAGGAAAATGGCTTCTATGATTTGTTCGTATCGGTTCTTTTTCTTTGCCATATCGTCACCTTTCCTGACCGGGCCATCGAAGCACAACTACTTCCTCGCGCAATTGTTCCTTCGTAGCCGTAGAAAAACGGGTTCGGAATAAGTCCGTTCGAACGAACTCATATCCAAGGGCTTGCGCTATTTCAGTTAGCAATTGTCCTGTGCGAATCATAACTCTGAGATAGGAAGCCTGATCACCAACCACGTAGGCTAATTGAGCACCCGGTCGCAGTACAGTCCGAAGATCGGCTAAATGGCGCGCCATTCCGCCAAAATACAAACGGGTCACTCTGCCATATAGCTTCTCAAAACCGGAGGTTTTTCCAAGCGATACCCTACGCTTCTCGATTTTGTCTGCAATGCGCTCTATTCCGGCATGACGCGCGATCCATACATCGTCGTCATCGTCTTTGTAAACGCCCCGTGTATTTGAGCGCACAAAATTCTTTTTGAACGCTCTCAATTCCGCTTTGCTTCGGATAAATCCAAGAAGGACAGATTCAAGCCTCGTCATCCTCGTGTAGTCTTTTTCATTAGGATATGGAGGAGATGTAATCACGGCGTCCACGGAATCAGGCGCAACGAGCTCACTTAGGTGCCGGGCGTCGGCCAGGAAGACATCGGAATCAGGATAAGAACCTGCCACGAGACGTAAATCATGGGCGATCTTGTCTATCTCAGACAACCAGGACGCCACAACCGGGGCATCCTCTTTCCTTTTTCCGACACCGATTTCCGGTCCGAAACGAAGGTTGCTTATTGAAAAAACCAAGGCATTTGCCAAAGCCAAAAGCCCATGTCTATAATACGGCTCATCGCGATGCTTTTTCAGGCAGTCCAGTAAGACCAGCACCTTGTGAAGAGGAAGCGGACTGATGGAATGCTTGATCAAAAGTCTTGACGTCTTATCATCAAGTGTTCTTAGTGGAAGGTCCTCAATATCTCCGTCAAAAGGTTGATTACCATCAATACCCTGTGTTTGAAGAAAATCCAGCGTAGCGTTTGCAATGTCACGTGCCCGTGTTGTCAATACATCCGGGTCTAGTTTCCAATCTACCTTAACCGAACTGGCAAAGTGTGCAAATGGGTTCGCTTCCAGACCGATCCCCTGGATACCGTGGAGTTTAGACTCAACAAGCGTTGTGCCTGTACCGCAAAAAGGGTCTAAGATACGATGACGTTCATCCAAATTGAAGTCTTCGATGTAATCCCGCACTAAGTGCGGTGGAAAGGAAAGCACAAAGCGATACCAATCGTGGAAGGCCCGATCTTGAGGATCCAACTTATTGATCTGCCCGTTCGTTCTAACCTTTTTTACGGGTTTCCAATGCCTGCATACTGGAAGGCGGAGTTGTAAAGGAAAAGGGCGCATCGGAAAACGCTCACTTACCTCTTTCCCGCCTTGGGAAAGGATGGATTGCCCGATGGTGCGTTCCACACTGTTCTCCTTCAAAAAATTCTGGTGAAACTCTAAGGGATGAATTTCTTATGAGGATAAGGCTTTCGGAGAGGCTCATGGCATTAAGCATAAACACCGCACCAGAAGCGGTTTTGCGTTCCCACGCAGGAACGCGGGCCACGAGATGAAACGGCTGGCATTGAGCTGTTCCGGCCTGCTTCAGCGCCTTTCGTAGAAACTGACCAGCAGCTATCAGGGTCGAAGCTCTTGCTCGATCCGTTCGGCCAGGAAAACTTTGAGCAAGGATTGATAGGGCACATCGCGTTTGTGCGCCAATACCTTAAGACCATCGAGCATGGATTCTGGCAGCCGGAGCGAAATCCTCTCAGTCGAAGGTTTCAACTTCGAGAGCGTAAGCCGTTTGGCTTTGCTCCAATCCACATAGTCTGCGGAGTCGTGCTCGGCCCAAAACTCGCGTTCCTCGTCCTCGCTGTTAAACATGGGAATGGGTTTCTTCTTTGGCACGATGGTATATCCTAAAAAAACTCGCCTCAGAAGCCGCCTTCGAGGTTGCGTTCCCACGCAGGAGCGTGGGAACGAGATGATGAATTTGTGAATAATGCAGAGCAGATGTCCCGTCAGGGACAGGATATTTATAGCATTTGGAAATTCGATAACCTTCCCCAAGTCCCGTGAGGGACGAAATAGACACGGCAAACACATAATGACAAAAGACGCATTCGAACAGCCACTTGCAAAAGAGGGGACGCTACTCCGCTCGCAACGACAAAACGATCCTATTATTGTCATTGCGAGGCACGAAGCGCCAAACAATCTCATCTGAGGATTGTTTTGTTTTGCAAGTGGCTCTATTGGATAAATATGCCGTCCCTACGGGACTGGGAATTTTTTTTGCATTGTTTTGCTATAGCTATTTTGTCCCTAACGGGACAGAACCTCGTGTTGAGTCAAGTTCATTTTGACGGATGAATAAGACTTCCGAGGTCTTGGCAGACCTCGGAAGTCTATCACCATCGAACCCATCAATTCAAGGTTGGCAGAGCACTGGATCATTCACAGGTTTTGGATTTCACGCTCGCCTTCCATCTTGGATTCTCCGTGACTCAGTTGTGCAAATCCCAAATCCGAAATCCCCAATCCGCAATCCGAAATCGAGAGCCTCCCTTACTTCCCCTTCCTATCGAACCACTTCTCCCACCCGGAAAACGAGACCGTCTGCCGGTAAAAAACCTCCTCCGCGCCGTTCTCGGAAAGGATACCCCGCTTGCCCACCTCAAAGGAAACGTCCAACATCCCGCGCTGTTCCGCCAAGGGCAAGCCGAATCCGCATCCCATCAGCACCTCG
>JAUWMS010000320.1 GCA_030613045.1 Candidatus Latescibacterota bacterium
TATCCAATATCACCACCCCCCGCCTGCACGGTCACATCGGAGAACGTGCCATCCCCGTTGTTCCGATACAGCGCGTTCGTCGGTTGTTCCTCACACTGACACCCGGGCACAGGCGCCCCGTTCACGATGTACAGATCCAAATACCCATCGTTGTCATAATCGAAGAACGCTGCTCCCGAGCCCATCGACTCCGGCATGTATTTCCTACCGCTCGCTCCGTTGACGTAGGTAAAGTCAATGCCCGCTTCCAAAGGCACTTCGACAAACTGCACAGGCTCGGCAGCGGCAGAAGCAAACAGGCAGATAAGTACGAGCAGAAAAAAAGGAACGCATCTTCGGAAAAAGTTATTCATAGGAAATGTCAAGATTCCATTTCGGATTTCGGATTTCGGATTTTTGCACCGCAAAGTCGCAAAGCCGCAAAGGACGCAAAGAAAGACAAAACCCAGGTCTCGAAGTTCTTTACGCGCTGCCGCGACTTTGCGGTGAGGTTTTATTCCGCAATCCGCAATCACCAAGAGGGATGAAAGATCAGGGAACTCGTACGGAGTCCTCTGAGGCAGTCCGATGTTGAAGGGTGTGCTCCAACGCCTCCTCATACACCTTAATACGCGACCCATACTTCTCCTTTAACGATTCGAGAAAGCGATCCATAGCCTCGTTCCCCGCATTGGTCCGAACAACAGCCTCCACGGTTCGACGGACCTCCTCGAAAGACCGGACCCGCTCCTCCCTGCGATCCAGCACCTCAAAGATGGAGAACCCTGCCGGAACTTGGACAGGCCCCCGAAGCACACCCATTTGCGCATCAAAAGCCTGTTGGGCCACCGGACCAAATTGGGGATTATCCCGCGTCACCGGTCGGGTTTTTCCCCCCTGTTCTCGGGTTTCCATCCGAAGACTGTGCTGCATCGCCAGCTCCCCCATGTCCGCACCGTTTTGAATCTGCTCGATCAGCCGCTTCGCCTCTTCCTCCGTTTTAACCAAAATTTCCTGCAGCATCACAGCAGCCGGGACGCGGGACTCATCCGGATGCTCCTCGTAAAAAGCCCGCAGATCCGCCTCCGTGACCGAGACTTTCTCCGCCGCCTCGACGCGATGGAGCTGCTTTGCTATGAGTTCATTTCGTTTCTGCTCTACCTGGGATAGAATGTTCTTATCTTTGTCGTAGCCCTTCTTATGCGCCTCGGTCAGCACAATACGCCTGACCGCCAACTTCTCACCGGACGGCCGCACAGCCGCACTATCCATCACGGAAGGGAGGCCGGATCCCACGCGATCGAGATAGTCTTCTACCGAAAGCCGTCCTCCGGACCAGGTGAACAACTCCATCGTCCGTTCCGAGTCCGCCATCGAAGAGGCATCCTTTCCTTTTTCAAGCAGAAGATGGAGCGCGTCCACGTGACAGGTCAGCCCATACTGGGCCTTGAGCGTCGAATCATACCCTGCAATCCGCTCTCTTCGTTTTTCCTGTTCGAGACCTTTGGCCATGTAGGGTTTCATAATCTGAAAATCCGGGTTTCGCCGATCCGTGACCTTGAACACGTGAAAGCCGTATTCGGATTCCACGGGCCGGGGATACAGTGCACCCACGTTGAGGGATAGCATCTCCTCCCGCAGCTCAGGCATGAGGATCCCCTTGGCCCGAAAGCCCATATCGCCCCCCCGTCTGCCGCTGGAACGGTGAAGGGATCGTTTCATAGCCAGCTTCTCAAACGAAGCCCCATCCCGAAGTTCCCCGAGCACCTCCTCAGCCACTTCCTCTGTGGGACAGAGGATATGACTGGTCCGAATCTCATCATCGAACTCCCCCTCGTAGAAATAGCGTTCCACCTCCTCATCGCTTAACTTGATCTCCCCCACCGCCTCTCGATCATACACCGTCTTCAACAAAAGCCGCCGCCTCAAACGATCCACAGGACGGGCAATGTCGGACTCCTGATCCAGTCCCCTTTCCAATCCCTCCAACACAAGCAGTTCTTTGGAGATCATCGTGTCCAACAGCTTGTGTTTCGTCTCCAGGTTGATCTCCGCATCTTCATAGTACGCATTCTCCAAAAGTTTGGCAGCCATCCGATCATACTCGCTTACGGTGATCCGCTTCTCCCCCACCTTCGCCACTATGGGGTCTTTCTCTGTGCCACAGGACGCCCATACCAGCCAGGACATAAAAAAAACACCGGTTATTATGACGTTTCGCATGGTAATCTCCGTTCCTCAAGAAGCAATTGAGAATTTGAAGTTAAAAATCAGGAATTGTCCTTCGTAATACTTTTCCGATACGCTCCCACCTCCTCAATTCCTAACTTATTTCAAGATGCTAAAGGGGGGAGGGCTACGAAACCTGCATCAAAGAGCGCTCACGGCTGTTTGTGAACCCCCCGATGGGCTTTGTACAACTTGAGCCGCCCTTGGAGCCGTTTGCCCAACTCACCCTGACCCGACGAAACGGCTAACTGAAGGGCCTCTTGAGCCTTTTGAACGGCTTCATCGAAACGACCCGTCTCAGCATAGGCGGCAGCAAGAACATCCAGAGCCCGAGGATTGTTGTATCCTGCCGTCCGGTAAACACGTTCAGCCAATCGTACGGCTTCGGAACCATTGCGCAGATCCGGCTCCGGGGAGGTGGCCAGCATCCAAGCTAAGCGGAGGGCTACGCTGAGATTGTCCGGAGCGCGGGCCAACCTTTCTCGGAGGACGCGGATAACCTCGCCAAACCGACGCTGTCCCATCAGCACCATAACCAAGCCATTCCAAGCCTCGGGATAATCCGGCTTGATGCGCAGGGCTTGCTGGAGATGGTGTATGGCCTCCTCAGACACACCCTGCCGGGCAAGGGCAATCCCCAGGTTGCTGTGCGCTTCGGCGAAGTCCGGCCTGCTCCGCAAAGCCTGCCGAAAATGGACGATGGCCTCCTCTGACTCACCCTGCCGGGCAAGGGCAGTCCCTAAGTTATTGTGCGCTTCGGCATAGTCTGGTTTGATGCGCAGAGCATGGCGAAAGTACTCGATGGCTTTCTCAGACCTGCCCTGGTCAACCAGGAGATTGCCCAGGTTATTGTGGCCGGTCGCATACCTCGGCTCGAGCTGGATGGCCTGCCGGTAGTGTTTAATGGCCTGGTCAAGCTTGTGCCGATAAGCCGGATCCTTGGGGTCCCTGGCCAGGGTACCGGATAGGAACCCCAGGACGCCGTGCACTGTCGGACTCGATGGATCCAACTCCTGCGCACGTTGGCCCGCTTCCTCGGCTTCCTCGTAAGCCCCTGCCACTGTTGCAGCCCAGCATTTCATCGCCCACGGATAGGCACAAGAGGAAAGCGCCTGCACAGCGAAGTCGAGTTTGGACAGCCCCCTGGCCTTCTGGCCGGCTCTCACCAGACAAACCCCAGCCTCCATCTGGATCACCGGATCGTTACGATGATGCTCGCTCGACTGGATGATTGTCTCCCGCAACCGGGGATCTCTCATCTTTCGCAGGGCATACCTCAACCAACCGGGCTCTGGCGGATGTACTATCTGCGACACCCCGGAGGCCCCGGACGCTCTTCGCTGAGCTTCCACCATCGCCCGCATTCGACTGACCCTGGGGTGAAACGGCGCGACCTTCAGCGCCTCGGCGATCAATCTCTCTGCGGCAGGCACATATCCTTTAAGCATCCAGACCTCGGCCAACCGCTCCAGAGCCATAATGCTATATGGATTGGCCATCAGAACCCTCCCCAAAACCTCTTCTGCGTAGTCTGGCGCCCCGGCAGCATAAAATAACTTCGCCGCCGCCATCTCATAGCCCTGAAATCGCAACCCCTTCTGCTCCCGGCTGACCCTCCGAAGGTGAATGGCCGAAACCATGAGATCGCCTCGGACACTATAATAGCGACTCATCGCCAGACAGGACCCGTGGAGTTGTGTGATCCCCGGAGAAAACAGAAAACGGAGTGCCTGCGCCTCCTCCCCGCGCTTCAGGTAAGCCTTGCCCAACTCCAAAGAGGCGATCTCACTGCTCGGATTAAACCCCAAAACACGCTTCCAGTACCCTTCCGCCGAACGGGAGGCAATGTTGAGGCGGACCTGTTGGGTCCCATAGAAAAATACAAACAAACCCAAGATGACCACTCCCCCGGCACGCAAACCTCGCCGGTTAGAAAACCGCAGCTCATCCGCTACTGCGCCCGCCAGGAATGCCAACCCCACCACAGGAACATACAAATAGGACCAGGAGACATAATCCTCCACCCCGTTCCAGGCGGTCGAGGCAAAAGGAAGCATAGCCCCAAACCCAAGCACAACTCCCAACCCCGCCCCGCGTTTCCTCAGCAGAGCCCATCCTGCGCCGATCAAACTCCCCAGATCAACCATCCCCCCACGCAGAAATTTCCAATGCGTAATCCCGTAGATGCGTTCGACTACCTCATGGTACACCACTGGAATATCCCACCCTAACAACAGCCCCCTGAGATACCAGCCCGTGGTGCCAACCAC
>JAUWMS010000075.1 GCA_030613045.1 Candidatus Latescibacterota bacterium
CAAAAGATCAACCACCGCAAGACGCACCCGCCCGGCCTCCGGAAGCGCATACCCAATCTCCGTGTCCGGATTGAACGGATTCGGACGATTCGGATAGCGCGTATATGAACCCGGAACCGCTCTGGATCCTCCGCAATCCCCCACTCCCGTCTCCGGCCCGAGAATCGTCTCCCGATACACATCCATCGGCGTGAAGAGTCCCTTTGAGGTCTTGCTTGTACGATCCCAAAGATACACGAGGATATAATCCAGCGTACCCCCCTCAGCACTGCGAAACGTAAAACTTTGCCCCGCTTCGTCAATCCGAACCCGGCTGTGAATATACCGGTCGTCCATCCGCGCGGCCATCTTCCACTCGCCCGCATAAGGCGCCTTGAAATCGGTCTGATAAACCTCCCCGGCTCCTATCTGTTTTCCCACGTCCTCCCGCTTCCAATTGTCCGGATCGTTCAACACCCCGATGAACACCCCCCCGGAGTCCAGATAAGCATACTGCGCTCCCACACTCGGACGGTCGCTTTCCCCGTCCTCCCAGAACGGATCCGCGTGAAATCCCAGATACGTGAGGTAATACCCCCGATGGCGCGCGGCCTCCGGCGGAAAGGTCATAAACCACATAAAATCGTGATCCTGGCGAAACCGGCGCGAGAAATTGATGAGCCCGATCGTGCCCTCCGACGCGTAGTAATTGACCTCCTTAGTGAACGTCTCCCGCTTGGAATCCAGGATAAAATCCTCCTCTTCCAACTTCACGAACGCGCAGATGCGGCTCTTTCCGTGCATCCCCTGCTGATTGACCCGCTCCACCGGACGCACCTCCAACTGCGGCTTCCCGGCCAGCACCCGATACGTGGTCAAAATGGGCCGCGGCGTACCGGAGCGCATGCCTTCGCCCGCGTGCTCCACAATCACTTCCTCCGCGGTGTTCTTGAGAATTTTGGTGTACATCGTGCCCAGCCCGAAGTCGCGCGTCCCGCTGTCATACACCTTGTAAATCTCATTGGCCTTGAATCCCCCACCGGCCAGCTTCGCCATCAGGCTGATACTGTCGTCCTTGTTGGTGAACAGAAACAGGTAAAACGTATCGTTCTCGATCATCGCATCCCCGACGAACGAATACCCCTCCGTCTCTCCGTAGGGCACCGCCGTCCACTCGTCCCGATTGGCAACCGCATCTCCCAAAGGCCCCTTTTCCGTGTACGTCCGGTTCGTATCCCAGATCCGCACCGTCCCTTTGGGCAATTCGGAGGGATCCTCCGCCCCCGGATTTTTAAGCGCGTTGCCGGAACCCGTATCCACCCGTACGTCATCCACGTATAGCATCCCTAAATTCTCCTCCGTAGAATCCCCATACGCATGAAAGAACAACACGAACTTCTTCGCCTCGTCGGGCATCACAAACGCGCCCTCGTAGTGGGTCCAGTCGCTCGCGGGAACGATCCAATCCCCGAACAGATTTACGGACAACCGATCTCCGGACTGAGCCGCCTCCGTACTCCACGCCTGAATATACACCCCGATCCGCTTGAAATCCCCCTTCATCCAGAAGGAGAAATTATATGGGACTCCGGGAATCGCCGGATACGCCTTCGGGCCTCGATACCCATCGGACGGACCGGCCATCAGTCCGATGTTCAGAAACGCATTCTCACTATGCGCCACCCCCTGCAAAAACGCACTGTAACGCCCCGAATACACAGTCGCGTCCGTTCTCCCCCACGTTCCTCTCCCGGATCCCTCGTAATATCCCCACCAGGTAGGATGTGCCAGACCGGACTCAGCCGCTTCAGAGAACCCCAGGACCATCAGGCCTACAATCAGAGCAAGCCCGGCTATCGCAAGCTCTTTCCTATCCATAACGGCCTCCTTTGGCGATGGGTGAACGGCGAACGGAAAGAGCACATTATTCAAACTCTTGCCATGAACTTCCGCCGGATGGCAAGCAATTGCACTCCGAACCTCGTCATGACGGAGTCCGACTCCATCATAACGGTGGGCGTCATTCCAAAACGCACCGGGCACGGCGCGCACTCCTCAACGAGCTTATCCATGCACGAGACTGGAGTCCGAGAGCACCAACTCGATCCGCATCGTTTTTTCCTCGGAAAGAGCGATTCGCCGGGGTTTCAGCCTCCGCCCGAAGCGATCGAACAGGAGGATCACTTCGGGAGTGTTCAGGGATTCTTCCTGCAGTGCGGCGACCACTCCGACACACCCTATGAGGGTCCTGTCCCGACACTCCACCACTTTGACGACCGCCCCGACCGGATACACCGGGATCACCTGGCTGGCCATGGCGATGATGTCCCGATTCAGTTTGGATCCCGCATCCTCGATGAGCCGCTTCATCGTCTCCTCCGGGGATATGGCTCGTGAGTCGGGCGTATCCGAAGTAAGATTATCGTACGCATCGGCCACGGCTACAAGCTCGGCGTGGCGCAATATTTTCGACGCTCTCGAAATGGCTTCGATGGGGGGACTGTTGTCTCCGGTCAACCCCCGGGGATATCCTGCTCCGTCCTGGCGTTCGTGGTGCTGGTAGGCGATGTGAGCCACAACGAGGGAGACTCCGGGGATTTTGCTGAGCATGAGGTAGCCAAACGTGGGATGTTCGAGCAACAGGTCCTGCTCCTCCGCAGAGCGTTTTCGCGCGCCCCCTTCGGCGGATTCAGCGACTGCTATTTTTCCAATATCGTGCAGAAGTGCGCCCAGTCCCGCAGTCATTAGGTCGTCTTTGTTGTAGTGATACTTCCGGGCCAGAACGATGGTGAGAAGGGCCACGTCAATGGCGTGCTGGATGGCAAAATCACCTTGGCATTTCATAAAAGCGGTGTCGAGTATGTTTTTTTTGGATGCAATGATCTGTTCTATGATGTTTCCCACGCATACTTTCAGATTGGGAGTCAGCACGACTTGCTTCAACCGCTGCTCATCTTCCAGAATCCTCCGAACATCCTCTCTTCGCAGCCTTCCGATTCCCGTGGTGCGCTTCACGTCTTCGAGCGTCTTCGAGACCTCTGCGCTGGTCTGCATCCGTATCTGATCGGAGATGATGTCTTCCGGAATGACATCCTCGGTGCCCTCTTCCATAATATAGACGAAGGGATAGCCCGTCAGTTTCAATCGCCGGATGTAAGCTGCCTGGAGTCGGTACCCGGCCCCGAGCAGCAACGTGCCGTCCTTCGCATAGATGGATTTCCCCAGCACCATCTCTTCGGTGAGTTGCTCTATCGAACATTGACGCATACAAACCTCCTCTGTCAGAAGTCAGAGGCCAGAAGTCAGAGACCAGAAGTCAGAGGCCAGAGGCCAGAAGTCAGAAGTCAGAAGTCAGAGGCCAGCATTTCCATTATGCGCAGAACGGACGCGCATAATTCTTTCAGAAAGAAACACGAATGTGGTTCCTGGGAGACAGAAATTCCCATTTTGGAATTCCTTCCGTAGCAAGGCATTACAAAAGTGTTTCTTGGTAGTGCTTCCATTATGCGCGGAGAGCGTGCGCATAATTCTTTCAAAAAGAAACACAGTTGCGTATATTGGAAGGTATGTTCAGGCAAGCAAAGACCGGAACTTCATTGGTGTTCGTGTAGACGAGCCCGATTGGTAGTGTGGTTCCGATGATGCGGGGTTTGTTCACTGGTGGACCGTTTGAGGTACCCCGTTTGGGAGACTACATAACCTGAAGCATCATCGGGCCTGAACGTTTTTCTCAACCCCCTATCTCTCCGAGAGCTATCCGAAGCAGGAGGAGCGGCTATGAAGAAGGTTTCCCCCCGAAAGTGTTTCTTGGGAGAAGTCGGGAGTAGCTATTCTGTCTTCTGAATTCTGAATTCAGGGGGTAGGGAGCAGGAGTCAGGAGCCAGAAGTGGGGAGTAGGGAGTAACTATTCTGGATTCTGGATTCTGAATTCACGCTTCACGCCTTACGTTTCACGTTTCACGGATTTTTTTGCGTGCTCCGCGTCTCTACGGTGGAAACCTCGGATATATGGAGGATATAAATATGGCCACACAAAGAAGCGAACCATTGCGAGCACAGATCCTCAGCGAGTTGGAGGGGATTAAGACTGTGGATTGCCATTCCCATACCCGACTGCGCAGTGAGTATTATACGGCCGGCGGCTTCGATCTGTTCACGATGACGAGCTATTTCGCGCGGGACATTGCCACGACCGCCGGGGGACCGATCTACGAGGGGGCAACTACGGACGAAGCACGGTGGGAGCGGCTCAAACCGGTGTTGGAGAAATCGCGCAATGTGTCCTACTGGCGGCACAATTTGGTGGTCTATCGGGAGTTGTTCGGGTTGAAGGACGCGGAACTGACGGACGCAAACTGGAGGCAGGTGAACGAAGCCATCCGGGAGCGTTCGCAGGCTCCAGACTGGTACGATCACGTTACCCGCGACGTCTGTCGCTTAGAGACGCAAGTGCGGAACATCCCGTGGTTCGAGGACTGGGAGCCGGAATATTTCACTGCCGTCCTGCGGATGGAGCGCGCGCTTGAGTTGCATCAGGAAGGGGCGCGGCAGGACCTGGGAGGTTATCTGGACGCTCCCATTGATAGTCTGAACGCTGCGAAGAAGGCGTTGGCGGACCTGACCGAACGCTACGTCCGGCGGGGAGCCGTCGGGATCAAGCTCGCACACGCGTATGGGCGGACGCTGCATTCCCTTCCGGTGGCCGAAGACCGGGCGACCAGGCTCTTCGAGAAATCCCTCCGAAAGGAAAAGCTGACGCCTTCCGAGGTGAAGGAACTGCAGGATCACGTGATCTTCTATCTCGCCGGTCTCGCGGACGAAATGAAACTGATCTTTCAGATTCACACCGGCGTTCAGGGAAACTGGGGACATATTCCCGATTCCGATCCGCTGCTGTTGATCCCTCTGATAAAAGCCTTCCCCAACGTGCGCTTTGATCTGTTCCACGCAGGCTATCCATACTCCCGGATGATCGGGATGCTGGGCAAGCACTATCCCAACGTGTGGCTCAACATGGCGTGGATGTACGTCATCAGCATCGCGGCCAGCCGCCAGCTTCTTTCGGAGTGGATAGATTTGGTCCCGGGCTATCGGATCCTCGGGTTCGGCTCGGACGTGGGTTTTCCCGAAATGATCTACGGTCATCTGAAGATGGCCCGGTCCTGTGTGGCCGATGTGCTTGCCTCGAAGGTCGAGAACGACTTCCTGAGCGAAGAGGAGGCGTTGAGTCTGGCCCGGAGGCTCTTTCGGGACAACGGTGTAGAATTCTATGGATTGGAGGATAAGACGGAAGCATGATGTGCTTCTGCACCGCAGAGACGCAGAGGCATTCTCAAAAGGCCCTGTTTCCTGTTTCCCATTTTGAAGGAAATCTCCTACGATGACAACCCGCACCTACGACCCCGAAAAAGACCAAACCGCCGCCCATCGCATCTGGCTTGAAACCGGCTGGATCGAGAAGGACCAGGAAGCGGTTATGGACATTTTTATCGAGGGAAGCCGCGCACTGGTGGCCGACCTCGATGGCGAAGCGGAGTGTCTCGTCACTACCGTACCCGGCACGATCCGCTATCTCGACGAGGAACTTCCGTTCTGCTGCGTCACCGGGGTCACCACCAGCCGGATTGCGCGCAAGCATGGATTCGCGAAGGGAGTGACCGCGCTTTCGGCGGCCCATGGCGCGGCCGAGGGCGCATTGGTTTCCGGTCTGGGGATGTTTGAACAGGGCTATTACAACCAGCTCGGCTTCGGCTCCGGAGGGTACGAGCACCGGGCGGCCTTTGACCCTTCGCAACTTAAGGTCCGGACAAAAGCCCGGGTACCGCGCCGTATCGGTAACGATGACTGGGCGATGGTGCACGCCTCCCGCCTTGTGCGCGCCCGTCGTCACGGAAGCTGCAATCTGACGCCGCCCGAACTGACCCGGGCGGAGATGCTTTGGACGAAAAACGGATTCGGTCTCGGGTACTGCGACGGTCCCAACGGGGAACTCACCCACCACTTCTGGTGCAGAGCCGGGGAGGTGGAATCCGGCCCTTACAGTATCGAGTGGATGACCTTCCGGACTTCGGATCAATTTCTGGAGTTGATGGCGCTGATAAAAACGCTGGGCGATCAGGTGCGCTTAGTGAGCATGCGCGAGCCGCAGGGCATCCAGCTTCAGGACCTGCTCGACTGCCCATTCAAACAGCGTCAGATGAGCGAGAAGTCCAAATTCGAGAGCCGGATGCGCGCGGAGGCAACCTGGCAGATGCGCATAAACGATCTGCCGGGATGTATGGCGCGAACTCATCTTCCGGGAGACACGGTGCGGTTCAATCTGAAACTCAACGATCCCATCGGGAAATTTTTGGACGAGGACGCGCCGTGGCGCGGTATCACCGGGGAATACGTGGTCGCCTTGGGGCCTTCCTCGAAAGCCAAAGCGGGCACGAACGCCGCCCTGCCCACGCTGACTGCGTCGGTGGGCGCGTTTACCCGCATGTGGCTCGGCGTGCGCCCGGCCACCGGTCTAAGTGTCACCGATGAGCTTTCCGGCCCTCGGGAGCTTCTAAAACAACTCGACGGGAACCTTCGCCTCCCCGATCCCAAACCGGACTGGGATTTCTGAGGAAGCTTCCGCATCAGCGGCGCCAGCGAGACACCAAGATACTAAGGGCCTATCTGGAAATCTCCCGTTCCCGGAAAATTCACCCTTCAGGATTTCATCACCTGGATTATTCACAAGTTTTGGATGATACGCCCCGGCTTCAGGCTTTTCTTGAAAAATAACGTCTTGAAACCGGAAATCCAAAACACGTTGCTGAACAAGAGCAAAAGAGAGTTTTTGGGCGAATTTGTGAATTATGCAGGGAAGATGTCCCGTCAGGGATAGGATATTTATAGCATAAATAGCCGAACTATTTCACCAAGTCTCGTGAGGGACGAAATATACACGGCAAACACATAATGACGAAAGGTGGATTCAGAAGGATATTGAATGAATATGCCGTCCCTACGGGACTGGGAAATGTTTTTTTGGGGATTGTTTTGCTATAGATATTTTGTCCCTAACGGGACAAAATCTGGGTTATTCACAAGTTTTGGATGATACCCCCCGGCTTCAGGCTGTTCTCAGAAAATAACGTCTCGAAACCGGAAATCCAAAACGTTTTGTTGCACAAGAGCAAAAAAATATTTTGGGTAAATTTGTGAATAATGCAGGATCAGGGAACAGGCCCAAGGTTGAATTCCGGCGTTGAAATTTTTCATCAACCCGCCCGATGGCGGATTTTCGGAGCGATGCGAAGCCTGCCCTCCCATCACCGGAGTTTTCTTCGTGTCTTCGTGCTTGCCGGTCTGGATGCGGCGTCAGCGCATTATGACCGATGACCGTATCTGCTATGGTGAACATGGAGCAGATAACTTTCAACTTTTTTGAAAGGAGGAGCAAATGGCGCGGTCTAAGCTTTCTTCGGACATCTATCAGATTAAAGTGACCCTGGAGGGCAGCGAACCTCCGATCTGGAGACGTTTTCAGGTCAGCGGCAATACGAGTCTCTTCAAGCTTCATCTGATTTTGCAGGAGGTTATGGGCTGGGAGGACTGCCATCTCTACCAGTTTATGGTCGGCGACACCTATTTCGGCCCATCGGATGTGGCCGATGATTTGGAGATGGAGAACGACCGAAAAGCGAAGTTGAGTCAGGTGGTTCCCGGAGAAAAGGCTGAGTTTGCGTACGAGTATAACTTTGGCGACGGCTGGAGGCATCAGCTTCTGATCGAGCAGATTCTGCCGAAGGAGCCGGGGGTTCGCTATCCCCTCTGTCTTGCGGGAGAATGGGCGTGTCCCCCGGAGGATTGCGGCGGGCTTTGGGGATACGCGGACCTTCTGGAGGCTATTCAGGATCCCAAACATCCCGAACATGAGGATATGCTGGGATGGGTGGGGGAGGATTTCGATCCGAATGCATTCGATGTGGGTGAGGTCAATCGGAGATTGAAACGGATCAAATGAGGCTGAATCTACGGAACCCGCGGGAGGAAATGAAAGCATCGGCGAATGCGGGCCATGTCCCTGCCTATGCGCAAGGTGAACCAGCATGTCGAAAAAAAGACTCCTCATCACCGGCGGTAGCGGCTATCTCGGACGCCGTCTGACGATGAAAGCCGTCGAGCGATTCGAGGTATATGCCACGTACCATCGCCACGCGGAACAGATAAAGGCGGGACGGCCGGTTCCACTGGATATCACGAACCGGGAGGAGGTGTTCCGCGTCATCGCCGGAGTAAAGCCCCAGGCCGTGATTCACACCGCCGCCATCAATCCCGGGGACGGCTCGGACGCCCGGATGTGGGCGGTGAATGTCGAAGGCTCCCGTTCCGTGGCCGAGGCAACGGCCGCAGTCGGAGCGCGACTCGTACACGTTTCGTCCGATTCTGTACACGATGGCCGACACGCGCCTTACCCGGACGAGGTTGCCCCGTCGCCCATCAACGCATACGGGCGGTCCAAAGCGGCGGCTGAGACTGCGGTGATTTCGGCCCATCCGGAGGCCACGATCGTGCGCACCTCGTTGATTTACGGGCTGACCAAGTC
>JAUWMS010000368.1 GCA_030613045.1 Candidatus Latescibacterota bacterium
GCGACCGACCGCCCCTCGCTCGACCAGCGGACGTAGGCCACGTACTTCCGCAGACGTTTGTCGTAGAGGAGCACGTTCTGCGTATCGTGGAAAAGGGGTAAGGCACAGGGCGTATGGCGCTTCCAGTGGATGCCGTCGGGACTGGTACAGAGGTAAAGCTCGGCAAAACTATGCTCGCCGTACTTACCCAATATAGCTCCCTTCGACTCCGGCCAGACGTCGTTTTCTTCAACAATACACAGCGCCTTGAACCGGTGTTCGTCCGGCCCGTTCAAGTCCAGGATGACGCCTCCGTTGCACCCGGGCAGCACGATGTTGTTCTCTCGTATCCCATTCCACACGTACGGCCCCACGTTCGGCTTCTCCCAGTGCATCCCGTCCGTGCTCGCGGCATAGCAGATGGAACGGTCGGGCTGCTTGTCGGCAACGTTCACCGCGATGGCATCGTAGAACAGATGGTACATCCCGTCATACTCTATTACCGAGCTGTACCCGTGAATCCCGAATGTCTCCCAGGGCGTGTCCGGGAGCAGTACGTGCTCGCACTTTCTGGGTGGGTTCACCGTGAGTGTCATCCCATGCTGGGATGAAAACCATCGGTCATCGAGAAAGAGTTGCTTTTCAGCGCCGACGCGTATGGGTTCCGTTGCTTTCATAGTTCCTCCAAAGATGAATGGGTAGCGAGTTGGGGTCATTCTCCTCAGCGAAGAGACCACGGCGCGGGGAGCCTCAACCCAGGAACGCAACTGCGGGTTACGCGGATAGAGCGGATTCTAAAACACAACTCTCTCCAAAAAAAGAAGATGCTGCAGATTTGTAGTACAGATGAACAGGGATAGAGGCTTTGACATAAAAAACCGGTGTGGTTCCCTGCTCTTCCCGGCTGAATCTATCCTGACTGAAAAACTCGTGTCATCTAAACGCGCGTTAACTTCCACCGTCCGGTATGGAACCAAACCCCCACCATCAATCCCTGAATAATTGTAGATGCCGTTATCCCCAACCAGATCCCCGTAAGCCCCAGTTTCCACGAAAACAGCAGCGACAGGGCGAGACGGATCCCAAGAAGCGCTATGGCGGTGATCACCATCGGCGAAACCGTGTCTCCCGCACCGCTCAGTGCCCGGCCAAGGATGATGGATAGTCCGATAAATCCAACGGCGCCCGCGCATATCCGCAGATATTGCACGCCGATGCGCAGGACTTCGGGATCCTTGTTAAATACCCCGATAATACTTCGGGAGAAAACGATGTAGAAAATTCCCAGAGCGGTCATGATGGCAAACCCAACCCCTACGGTGATCCAGGCGGTTCGCGCGGCCCGTTCGGGTTTATGCGCGCCGAGATTTTGCCCCACCAGCGTGGCCACGGCGCTGGCCAGCCCGAACGCCGACATCATGACAATCATCTGGAGTCTCATGCCGATCATATAGGCCGCGACCGCGTACGTGCCATACACCGCCACGAGGCGCGTCAAAATCACCCCTGAGATGTTTCTCAGGATGCCCTGGATGGAAGCGAAAACCCCTATGCGTATGATTCGTCCCATGAGCGGGAAATCTATCCGTGCGTGGGCGATCTTGAGATGTATGACCCCGTTCCCTCGCAGGAAGATCCATAGAAGCAGGGCCGCTCCAAGCCCCCTGGCGATCACGGTAGCCAAAGCGGAACCCGCTACTCCCAAACGGGGAAACGCTCCCCATCCGAAGATCAGCAAGGGATCCAGCCCGATGTTCAACACCGTGGCCACGGTCAGGATTTTTAGCGGCGTGATGGCATCTCCCGCTGCCCGCAGCACCGAACCCAGAACCACCGAGAAGATCATGGCAAAGGAGCCGAGAAACATGATGCGGATGTAGGGCACACCCTGTTGAACGACCTCCTCGCTTCCTCCCAGGATGTGCAGTATGAATGGGGCCACGGGGTAGCCTATGATGGCTATGGCGGCGTAGCAGAACCCGCCCAGAAAAAGGGACTGCATCGCCACGTTCTCCGCTTCCGACGGGTTCTTCGCTCCGATGAATCGGGCTACGAGTGCGACGGTTCCCGTGTAGATTCCGATGATCACCACGAAAAGAAACCCAAGCACCACGCCGCTCATACCCACCGCCGCGATGGCCGATGGGCCCAGCCTTCCCACGAAGATCATATCCACGATGCTGAAGGCATTCTGCAACACATTGCCGATCATCATGGGCAACGCGAGATGCCAGATATTCCGGACGATGCTGCCTTCCGTGAGGTCCCTGCGGGCGTTGTTCATGCTTCGACTCCCTCAACCACCACGACCTCATACGATCCCAACTTCGGAAGCGTGAAACTGGTCCAGCCTTCCTCATTGCTTTGAAAAGGAATCTCCACTTGTTCCGCAAGTGTATGCACCTTCTTCGCACCGGAGACTTTGACCTTCACCGCAATGTCGCTCAGAGGAATTACCCGCTCCATCGGCCGCTGCATCTCTCCGGTACAATTGATCAGATGGCTCAGGGTGCGCCCCTTCTCCGTTTGTGTTCTCAGCACCACTTCCACCGTCGCGGGCGCATCCACCTCAATTAGACCACGATCTCCAAGCAGCCAGCGCACACTGTTTTCGATGAGCTTCTGAATGGGAATCATCCGATTTTCGAAATAATGCCCGCCCAGCGCCGTCGGTGAGTAAATCGCCTTCCCTTTCCCGTAAGAGGAGACGATCAGTCCCGGATAGGGAGATTCCCCCTTGATGGAGGTGATCACGTAATTCAGCGGTTTCATCACTTTGATGGCCACAAAAGCGTCCTCCAAAGCGCTGGTCTTCAAAGTCCGGGAAGGTCTCGGCAGGTATTCCCCCGGATTGGAGAAAGTCGTCACTGCGTGTGGCTCCTTCACCACCATCGAATCGAAGTTCGACATGGCGAACATCCCCTCCGGCGGCGTGGCCCGGAACAAATCTTCGAGCAGGAATTTTCCTCTCGGCGCGCCCTCCTCATCGTAAAGCGAGGTCTCAAAATCCGCGATCACTCCGCCGCCGTTTCTCACAAATTCCCGAATCGCCTCCGCCTGCTCCTCGCTCACGCAGGCCACGTTGGGCATCACGAGTACATCGTAGCCCGATAGTCCGCTTGGGGTGATGTTTCGATCCACGATGATGTCGAAGGGGATGTGAGCGCGTGTGAGCACATCGAAGAATCCCTGGAAACTCTGGAGCGCCTGTTCCTCGGAGCGTTCCTTTCCCACCTTCCAGTTGATCTTCACCTCCCCGGTTCCGAGATCAATCCGGAGGTCCGCCTCCTTTCCGGTGCCGATGTCCCGGTAAAGCTCCTCCTGTCGGGAACAATAGAAGAACTTGGTCTGCATGGAAGACCAGAGCGCGACGTTGGCTTTTGATTCGGTATGGGCATAGAACTCCTCGTGCTGCTCCAGAAACCCATACATCTCCCTGATGGGTTCGAGTGCGTTGGGGAAACGCGCCAGCGTCTCATCTATAATGAGCACCCAGGGATTGGACCCGTTGGCCACCACCGAAGCCACGGTGAGTTTGATCTCCGTGGGACTGTTGACGAAATTCTCCGAGGGACTCTGCCAGGTGGTGAAAAAGATCGTGGAGGGCTTTCCCACGGATTCCACGTATTTCGCGCTGGCCGAGGTGTAATACAGAAATTTCTGGCGTTCGAGTGGCCTGCTGAAAAACGCCTCCACGCCTGTGATGTCCTGGTAGTCCACCAGCCGCTGGATGTCTCTCGGCGCGCGCCAGTCGCTGTTCCAGTTGCCCGAATTGAGATAGAGAACCGCGTCCGCCCGGATGGACTTCAAGGCCTCCCGCGCATCCCGAAGATAGGCCTCCATCGAATGTTGCCGGAACCGGACGAACTGCTTCCAGCGGGGATCGTCCCAGTCCTCCGTTTCGGGAATGTCGCC
>JAUWMS010000286.1 GCA_030613045.1 Candidatus Latescibacterota bacterium
GCCCATCGTATGGAAAAACACATTCGAGCCTTTCTGGAATACATCGAGAAAGAACGGGGGTTTTCAGAGCATACGGTCGAGGCGTACGGGAGGGATCTGCTTCAGTTTGCCCGATTTCTGAAGGAGGAGTCGGGATTGGAAACGATTCGGGCGGAGGACGTGGATCGTCTTGCGATTCGGCATTTTCTGGGCGCGTTGAGCCGGGAGGGGGCTGCGAAGAAATCGGTGGCCCGAAAGCTGGCGAGCATTCGCTCTTTCATGAAGTATTTGTGTCGGGAGGGGGTGCTGGAGCGCAATCCCGCGCTTTCGGTGGTTTCTCCCAAGTTAGAGAAAAAGTTGCCCTTTTTCCTCAACGTGGATCAGGCGAATCGGGCGATGGAACGCTGCTTTCGGGACGATGTGTACGGCGTCCGGGATCGGGCGATCTTAGAGGTGCTTTACGGCACGGGGATTCGATTGGGAGAGTTGGTGGGACTGAATCGGAGTTCGGTGGATCTGTCGAGCGAAGTAGTTCGGGTTCGGGGCAAAGGCGGGAAAGATCGGATCATCCCGTTGGGCAGGAAGGCCGTGCGCGCGCTGAAAAGCTATTTGAGCCGGCGAGAGGAACTCCAGCCCGCGAAAGGCGGGACTTCCGGGGAAGAGGCCCTCTTCCTGAACCGGTACGGAGGCCGCCTGTCCGGGCGCAGCGTGCAAAAATTAGTGGAGAACTATCTATCCGACGTGGCGGAGGCCGGAAAGGTCAGCCCGCACGCTTTGCGGCACAGTTTTGCCACGCACCTGTTGGACGCCGGAGCGGATCTGATGGCTGTGAAGGAGCTTCTCGGACATACCAGTCTGTCCACCACGCAAATCTATACACACGTCACGGCGGAGCGGCTGCGGAAGGCGTACGAGCAGGCGCATCCGAGGGCGTAAAGGCGGTGAGTGGTGATTGGTTATTGGTGATTGGTAGAGGGTACGCCAGCCACCAATCACCAGTCACCCATCACCAATCACCAAAGGAGCAACTGTGGATCGGTCAAAGATGAGAAGCACTACGATATTGGGGCTGACCCATAACGGGAAGGCCGCGATGGGCGGCGACGGGCAAGTGAGTTTCGGAGATACGATTATGAAGCACCGCGCTTCCAAGGTGCGCAAGTTGTATAACGACACGATCCTGGTGGGCTGTGCGGGTGCGGCCGCGGATGCGATGGCCTTGTTCGATCGGCTCGAGGAGCAGCTGAAGTCGTTCAATGGCAACCTGCGCCGTGCGTCGGTGGAACTCGTGAAGGAATGGAGGACGGATCGGTATCTCAGAAGGCTGGAAGCCATTCTGGCCGCGGTGGATGAAAAGGGGGCGCTCATTCTGTCCGGGGAAGGCGATCTGATCGAGCCGGACGACGGCATCGTGGCCATCGGATCCGGAGGGCCCTTTGCGATGTCCGCGGCCCGTGCTTACGTGGACAATGGGTCCAAACTCAGCGCCAAAACCATCGTGGAAAAATCCCTGAAGATCGCCGCATCCATCTGTGTGTATACGAACGACCAAATCGTGGTCGAAGAACTGTAGCTTCAGAGGATTGGTGACTGGTAACTGATGCCCCACTCACCACTCACCAATCACCAAACCGGAGGACGTTTTGGAAGCATTGACCCCAAGGCAAATTGTAGCGGAATTGGATAAGTACATCATCGGGCAGGATAAGGCCAAAAAGTCGGTGGCGATTGCGCTGAGAAATCGGTGGCGGCGCCAGCAGGTATCCGATGATCTCCGCGAGGAGATCATGCCGAATAACATCATTATGATCGGCCCAACGGGAGTGGGGAAGACCGAGATTGCGCGGCGACTGGCGCATCTCGCCGAGGCTCCGTTTATCAAGGTGGAGGCTTCCAAATTCACCGAGGTGGGGTACGTGGGACGGGACGTGGAATCCATGGTGCGGGATCTGGTGGATCTTTCGGTCAATATGGTGAAAGAAGATCGGATGATGGAGGTGGAAAAGGAGGCGGAACACCAGGCCGAGGAGCGACTTTTGGATATGCTGCTTCCTCCGCTTCAGAAGAAGAAAAAAGGGAAACGCGCCGTCAACAAGGAAGCGGAGCAGGAGGCGGAGGCCCGTTGGAAGCGCTCCCGGGAGAAGCTGCGTAAACGGTTGGATGACGGGAAATTAGACAAGCGGATGGTGGAGTTGGAACTGCCCAGCGATCGGTTCCCGATGGTGGAGATCTTATCGCCCATCGGGATGGAAGAGATGGGCATCAATATTCAGGAGATCTTCGGAGGGATGATGCCTCCCCGAACCAAGCGGCGGCGCGTGTCCATTCCGGAGGCGCGAAAAATTCTGGCTCAGGAGGAAGCGCAGAAGCTGATTGATATGGAGAAAGTCATCGCCGTGGCTATCGAGCGCGTGGAGAACGCCGGAATCGTATTTTTGGATGAGATTGACAAGATCGCCGGAGAACGGGTTCGAGGCGAAGTGGACGTCTCCCGCGAAGGCGTGCAGCGGGACATTCTGCCCATTGTGGAGGGATCTACGGTGATGACCAAACACGGGATGGTGCGCTCGGATCACATTCTGTTCATCGCGGCCGGCGCCTTCCACGTGTCCAAGCCCTCGGATTTGATCCCGGAGCTTCAGGGCCCATTTCCCATCCGGGTGGAACTGGAGAGTCTCACCGCCGAAGACTTCGTGCGCATTCTGACCGAGCCGAAGAATGCGTTGCTCAAACAGTACACCGCCATGCTGAAGACCGAAGGGGTCGGTATCACCTTTACGAAAGGAGCCATCGGGGAGATCGCCCAGGTCGCGGATGAGGTGAACACGCGGATGGAGAACATCGGGGCGCGGCGTCTGCACACGGTGATGACGATTGTTCTGGAGGAGATTATGTTCTCGGTGCCGGATATGGAGAAAAAGCGCATCCGTATCACCCGGAAATACGTACAGGAGGCGATGAAGGAAATTATCGAAGACGAGGATATCAGCAAATATATCCTGTGAGCGTGGCGATTTCCGCTTAATGGGCGCAATACCCTAAGATAGAAATGAACATCATACAAGACATTACGTTGAGAATATTTAGCCGAGAAGATGTACAAGCGGTGCAGCGGTTGATTCATAAAACCATCGGCATTTCTTATCGCGAGGTGTATCCGGAAGAAGCGATTGCGTATTTTAAGGATCATCACTCTGAAGCACATATTTTGAGCGATGCGACAGAGGGATATACCCTTGTTTTAGAATGGTATGGAAACCCCGTAGGTACGGGAACGCTATTGGGACCCAATATCCGACGCGTATTTATAGACCCTGCTTATCAACGAAAGGGCCCTGGAAAATTAGTGATGGATAGACTGGAGGAACGAGCTTTAGGAAAAGGGATAAGCACGCTCGATTTATCATCGTCACTTGTCTCCAGACATTTTTATGAATGCTTGGGGTATGCGGTCCAAAAAGAGGAGGTTATTCCCGTGAGGAATAAGCAGAAGCTCAGGTATTTTGCGATGGATAGAAATCTGCGGGAGAATCCCGGATAGACTGGGTTTCTTGGTTGCGTGCTCCGCGGTATAATATTCGATACACATCGAATTCAGAAAAAAAGCACTCAGACGAATTGCTGTCGGAGTGCTTTTTCTTTGTACTCCCGCTCTAACGGTACATCGAGGAGGACATGTCCCACCAAAACAGGCATGAACAAGCAGATTTCGGAATGCAGCGATGCGAACCCACCGAAACATCCCCCCAAAGAAGCAAAGCCCCTCAATTCAGGCTTTTTTCGGTGTATTTCAGTGTCCTTCGGTGTTGAATCCATCACAACGGTAGAACTCGCAGCAAAACTCGGCGCAGCTTTCCGCCTTACTCATGCAGAGCCTTCTGATACAGCCCCACACTGTAAAACTCATAGGACGCCGCCTTGTCCGGGAAATCCACCACGTGCACCGTGAAACGCGCCGGCACCCCGCCGTCGGGTATGTGATCCCGGAAAAAGCCACTATAAGCCTGACCATACTCCTTGTAAAGCCGCTTCTGCTCAGCCGCGAAGCCTTCGGGATCCGCGAGAGGATTCGGCGTCTTGGGCTGAGCCGCAAACGCGTGCACCTCGATGAAATCAATCTTACTGATCGAATCGCAGATCCCGGCCTCCTGCAGCCACTTCTCCCAACTCCTGAAAACCAGCTCCACCTCGACCTTCGGGTTCATCGTGTTGACCTTGTCCAGTCCCAGCACGCCCGTAGCCGAATGCCCTCCGGTAAGACCGGCAAAGTAGATCTTCAGGTCCCCATTGTCCAGCTCTTCGGTGACCAGAGCGGACAAGGTAGGATGTTCCCCCCCGTAGTAATACGTCACGCGCCCACGTTTCTTTACGTTGAAGGCCATAATGTTCCTTTCTCCTTTCTGTGTGGTGGGACGATTGAATGCGCACTCCCCAGAGCGCAGTTCCTGCACGCGATCGAGGTACCAGCGATAGATCGAGCAGTCCTATTCGATGGGCACCGCGTGTTTGGCGATGTAGTCCTCGATATCGGCCCGGTCCGTAGAGCCAATGAAATCGCCACCGGAGGGGACATAGTAGAACTGTTCCGCATACTCCAATCCATACTCCCGGCCCAACTCTCCATATCCCTTCAAACCGAACAACTTGATGTACTCGCGATCTGAGGTCTCATCGTCATCGCCTAACGCAGGCAGACGAAGACCTTGCTTGGCCAGTCTGTCCTTGAGCCGAGATCCCGAAGAGCCGGCGGGGCCCTGCGATTTATTCGCGCTCATGGAGGCCACCTTCTTGTGTATCTGAGCGCTGATGTCAACCAC
>JAUWMS010000180.1 GCA_030613045.1 Candidatus Latescibacterota bacterium
ATATGGATGGGAATGTGAAGGGCGTCTTCTTTGATTTCGGCGCGCATACCGTGATATTCACGAAGTCATGGGGGCCGCAGCGCGTGGGAGAGGTGGGCCCGGATTGGCCGGGATACGCGCGGACGTACATCGAGCTGGAATACGCCAAGCGGATGCTCTGGCCGCGCTACAACGAGGCGGGCAAGGAGTACGACCGGACGATCTTCACGATGTTCGCGGAGGGCGCCGCCGGGGATCAGATCGGTCTGGGCATATCCGCCTCACGGAATGAGCTGAATGGTGTTGGGATGCACGTCAAACAGGCCATGACGGAGACGATTGCCGGAGCGGTGCTGGAGATGATCGGAGAGATCGAGACGCGGTCGGAGCTTCGGATGGCGTTCCGGGCGAAGGTCATCCCCCTGTCCTTCCGGAAGGATCTGCCCTCGGGCCATCCGCGTCGGGGCCGGCTGGAGGGGACACTGATCCAGACACTCACCTTCGATGAGGAGACCGTGATGGCGATGATCCCCGGAGAAGTGGTGGCGGACCTGGCCATCCACTTTCGGGAGCACTGCGGATTCGAGAACGCGATTCTCGTGACGCTGGCCAACGACGCCGTCGGGTACATCGTCCCCGAAGCGGAGGTGCTCGAGAAGGTGACGTACGCGGGCAAGGGGTCGCGCTTCGATCACACGCGGGCCAGAGGGATCATCGGCGAAACGATCCGAATGGTGAATCCCGCGTATACGTCCGATCCGCCGTTCGATCCGGAGCGCGGGTTCGGAAGTATTTCCGGAAAAGTGATCTATCCCGGCCGCGAAAAGGTGCTGGTCGGCGTGATACGAAGGCCTCAATATCCCAGTTCCGCCGGACCGCCGTTTTGGGGCAAGCGGGTGTTGGTGGACGATTCCGGTGCGTATCGGATAGACAACCTGCTGCCCGGAGAGAAGTTCGTGTACGTGCGCGAGGTGGCGAAAGACTATGCTCCTGGCAAGGAACGGGGAAAGGACAAACGCACGTTCTTCTATGGGAGGAAGGTGCCGGTGTGGGCGATGGAAACCACGGAGCACGTGGATTTCCATATCCCGGAGGATTTTTTTGAGACGGAAGTGAAATCCCTCAAATTAGAGGAGGATGCGGTTCGGGTCGAGGGAAATACCATTCGGGGCCGCGTGGAGATCGCCGGGAAGGTGAGGGAAAACGAGCGCATCACGGCCGGCATCCATCCCTATGGCGCGCCGTATATCCTGACCGCCATGCCGTTGCGAAATCCGTATCTCGTCGTGCCGGTAGAAGTTGCTGAAAAGGGCAAAGACGGAGCGACGGGGACGTTCGCGTTCGCCAATCTTCCGCCGGGGCGGTATGTGCTCAGTTTCCTGTTGGACGTCAACAAAAACGCGATCCCGGAGCCGAGGGTGGACGTGGTCGGCGGGCCGTATATGCAAATGGTATTTGAGGTGAAGGAGTGAGGAGCTAAGGATCGAGGATTAAATAACTGTCCTATTTCACCGCAGAGACCGCGGAGCCCGCAGAGGGAAGAAAGTGGGAGAGTGAGAAAGTGTGAAAGTGGGAAAGTGAGACGGTGAGACCCCACTTTCACAGTTCTTCGGGTCTAAGTGGCTGAGAGTGACCTTTGTTTAGAGGATAGAGGACATTTATTTAATTCTCAGTCCTAAGTAAGGCTTAGATAGTGCTTGACAAAACATTGAGAGTGCGCTATCTTAAAAAAGTTCGTCATCAGTCATCAGTCATCATTCCGAAAGGAGGACCTCATGAGCATTCTGTTTTCCGGAAGCGAGGTCGTAGATCTCTGCATCGAGATCGAGAAGAACGGCGCGGCGTTTTACCACGCGTTGGCAGAATCCACGAAGGAGGAAGCAGTCGGGAAGTTAGCGAGCTATCTCGAGGGGGAGGAGAAGAAGCATCAGACGATATTTGAGAAGATGCGGAGCGTCTTGAAGGGCTATCAGCCGGTGGAGAGCTATCCGGGGGAATACGAGCTGTATATGAAGGCATTGGCCGACGCGCGGGTGTTCACCAGCGATGCGGTGGTCAGGGAGATGGTCGCGAAGGTCGAGAGCGATGTGGAGGCGCTGACCGTGGCTATCGGCTTCGAGAAGGACTCCATCCTTTTCCTGTACGAGATGAAAAATCTGGTTCCCGAATCGGAGTACGGGGCGATTGACGCGCTGATGCAGGAGGAAAAAAACCACCTTCGTCAACTCTCGGAGTTCAGGAAAGAACGGCTTGGAGCGGGTTGAATGAATGGGCGCCGCTGAATGGAAAGGAACAAAATTATGCCTTTACACCAGCCCCGGGACAATCAGGTGGAACTCTCATTGTGGGAACCGTCGGGCGTAAATAGAGACGCGTGGCCGGTGACGTTTGGGGTGCCGTTTCCCAAGGGGGTGTTAAAAGACGCAAGCCGGATTTCCCTTTGGGATGCGGATAGAGCGCTTCCGGTGATGCATCGGGTCACGGCGAGATGGGAGGATGGCTCCATCAGTTGGCTCCTGCTCGATTTCCAGGTGGACCTCCGGGGCAATGAGAAGAAGCGGCTTATCCTGAAATTCGGGGAAGGCGCTCAGTCCACCGCAAACCCCGAAGCCGCTCTATCCGTCCGTGAGCAGGATGAAACGATCACCGTCGCCAATGGAGATATGCGGATTGTTTTCAAAAGGGGCGGGCGCATGCCCTTTGACGACCTGCTCTACAAGGGGCGTTCGATCCTGAAAAACACGCCCTCCTTCTGCACGCTGACGGAGAAAGGGCGTGTGTTTCACGCGGCCGGCGATTCGGTGCGGCATGTCGTCGAGGACCAGAACGATCTCCGCGTGGTCGTCCGCGGTGATGGCAAGTTCACCGATGACGGAATCTCGTGCCTGGACCTCACCACCCGCGTGTACCTCTACGCCGGGAAGCCCTTTGTGAAGGTATTCCATACGCTTACCAACTTAGAGGGCCGGGATGTGTATCTAAACGACTTGTCCGTCCATTTCCCGCTGGCGCTGAAAGAGGGTTCAGGGGGAGCCATCACCGGGCAGGGACTGGACGATTCCATTCACCCTGCAAAGAACGGCAAGGCTTCTTTGTCCGTCAAGACCGTTCCCGTTCCTGAGACGAAATACGACGCGGAAACCCTTCGGAATCACGTGCACTGCAAAGATCGCCTCCCCGAAATACACGGGACGATGGAACGCCGTGCGGACGACACGTGCACTATCCAAACGGGGAACGAGGAGTACGCCATAGCCGGTGCGAGCCTGCTCTATCCCATCGTCGCGTCGGCTCTGCTTTGCGGCGAGGGCGCGCGGGTGAGCCTCTCCTGCCGAGATTTCTATCCTCAGGCGCCCAAACGGATCGCGGTGGATGGGGATGAGCTGAAGCTCTCTCTCTATTGGAATTTCGAGG
Organism: Candidatus Latescibacterota bacterium; assembly: GCA_030613045.1. GTDB lineage: Bacteria > Latescibacterota > 4484-107 > 4484-107 > 4484-107 > 4484-107. The sequence continues at coordinate 3,394 of JAUWMS010000180.1, forward strand.
ACACGCCTCTTCAATTCTGGCGCGGCACAGCCAAGACGCACGAGCTTTTTCTTACGGTCTCCGAAGAAGATGCGCTTGCGGATCGCGAGGCGGTTCTGGACTATAAACGGACGCTTATGGCCATCCACGAGCCTGTTGCGCCCACGTACGGAGAATCCAACTGGCTCCAGAGGACGGAGGTCTTCGGACCTCTGCTTTCTTACAAGCCCGATCAGTATCCCTGGCTGGAATTTATATTCCGGAGCATCTACGAGAGGTGGGCCACGAATCCCGACCAATCATTTCGCGGCTCTACGATGCTGGACTTCGGAGATTACTGGAATCCCAGTCGCGGCGGGCAATGGCAAAATAACGAAATGGACTTTGGCATGGGGATGTTGCTTTATATGCTCCGAACCGGCTATCCCCGTCCCTTCGGTGACGTGGAAAGGAGCATCCACCACATGATGGACGTGGACACCCATCACGAGGCGGAAGACCCGCTTTGGATCGGCGCCCAACGCTATCATCAGGTGCGGCACGGAGCCTTCAGCCCGCCTTTGCCGTGCCACCAATGGCTGGAAGGGCCGCTCTTTTTCTACCTGATCACCGGGTATGAGCGGGGCAAGGAGATCGCCCTCCGGCGCGCGGCTCACGTCTGCGCATACATCGAGGCGGGACACCATCGCATCAAGCAGTTGGAGCGCGTGCAGGGCTGGCCGTTAGTGGCGCTCTCCACCATGAATTTCTATTTTCCCGACGAGCGGTATGTGCGTTGCTGCAACGCCGTTCTGGATTGGCTCGAACAATGGATCGAGGAAGACGGCGACATGGTCTATCCCGCGTTCGGTCCCCTCGTCGAGGGCGAAATGGGCGGCAGCATTCTCGGACGGGGCGTGATCGGTCAAGCCTTGGCCCACTACCATCGCGTGACGCCCGGAGACGCATTCGGAGGCGATAAAAAAGCGTGGGACCTGCTCCTCTTCGCCATGAACAAAGCCAAAGAGACCCTTTTCACGCCGGAGGGGTTCGGCGTCAAAACCTCGCTCCTGCGCCGAAACTACTATCCCCCCGGGGAGAGCGATTTCATCCTCGAAGCGTTCGGGTATCTGTGGGAAAAAACGGGCGATCCCGAATGGATGCGGCTGGCCATCCGCAACTTCAAACTGGCCCTCATCCATCGGAATCCGGTCTTCGGCGCGCGCATGGGGGTCGGCGGCGGCGCGGCGGAACCCTATCGGCACTGGCCGCCGTTTCTCTACTACGCGGATAAATCGGGCTTGTTAGAGGATATCCGGATATTTTAAGTAGGTGGGCAAAATTAGACTGCAATTTTACCGCGGAGACTCAGAGGACGCGGAGGTCCAAATGAAAGTAAAAGTGAAAAGTGAAAAATGAAAAGTGAAAAATGAACCCAGCGCTTTGCATTTTGCAATTTTCGTTTTTGAAGGCCCTCTGCGATCTCCGCGTGCTCCGCGGTAAAAAATAGGGAGGATGGTATGAATCCCGTCAAAATCACGGAAGACGTCTATTGGGTGGGGGCTGTAGACTGGAATCTCAGAAACTTCCATGGATACAGTACCCCATCCGGTTCGACGTATAACGCGTACCTCATCGTGGATGAGAAGATCGCGCTCGTGGATACGGTGAAGCGTCCGTTCGCGGAGGAGCTGCTCGACCGTATAAAGTGCGTGATTGAGCCGTCGAAGATAGACTATCTGATTTCCAATCACGTGGAGATGGATCATTCCGGCGCACTGTCCCGGCTCCTCGAACTGGCTCCAAACGCCACGATCATCGCCACGGAGCGGGGCCAAAAGGGCCTGACCCGGCATTACCAGTCGGATTGGCCTTTTCGCACGGTGAAGACCGGGGACACGCTGGACCTCGGAAAGCGGCAGCTCGCGTTCGTGGAGGTGCCGATGGTGCATTGGCCGGACTCGATGGTGACCTACTCGCCCCACGACCGCATTCTGTTCTCCAACGATGCGTTCGGCCAGCATCTCGCCACGTCCGCGCGCTTCGACGATGAGGTCGGATGGGAGGTCGTGCACGAGGAGGCGGCCAAGTATTACGCCAACATCGTGATGCCCTTTGCCAATCCGGTTCAGAAGGCATTGGACGCAGTTGGGGGTCTGGATCTCGAGGTCATCGCGCCGAGCCATGGGATTCTGTGGCGGTCGTACATAGATCGCATCGTTGCCGCTTATGGCGCGTGGGCCAACGCTGAAGCCCGGCCCAAAGCGCTCGTGATCTACGATACGATGTGGGGCAGCACGGAAAAGATGGCCAAGACCATTGCGGAGGGCATCGCCTCCGAAGGCGTCGAGGTGCGGCTGTTTAATCTGACGCTTTCGGATCACAGCGAGATCATCCGGCACGTGCTCGATGCCAGGGCGATTCTCGTGGGATCGCCCACGCTCAACAACGGGATGTTCCCCACAGTCGCGGCGTTCCTGACCTACATGAAGGGCCTCAAGCCACGGAAGAAAATCGGGGCCGTGTTCGGATCCCACGGCTGGGCGGGAGGAGCAACCAAGGCCATCGCGCAGGAATTGGAGGCCACCCGCATCGAGCTTGTCGAGCCGGAGTTGAAGGTGCCGTTCGTTCCGGATGGGGACGACCTCC
>JAUWMS010000085.1 GCA_030613045.1 Candidatus Latescibacterota bacterium
ATCAGACCGGCTTTGTGGTGATAGTAATCGCCGGCACCCCCGTCCCCGTCCATATCCGTGCCCACGTAATGGGTCCTGTCCGGCCCGACCACCCCATAGATGGAAGCGATACTGATGATGGATCCCTTTCCCGCTTCCACCATTCTGTTCCCAATGGCTCTGGTCAGGTAGTACGTGCCCGTGGCATTAACCTTAAACGATTCCTCCCATCCGACAATGTCTCCGTTGAACCCTTTCATCGTGTGTACAACCGAGTTATTCACCAGGATGTCTATTTTTTCGTAGTCCTCATAGACCCTTTCGACAAAAGCATCCATGGAGGCCGTCTCTCCGAGATCGAGCCGGTAGCATGCGACGTCTTTGTATCCCTGCTTCCCAAACGCCGCTTTCGTCCTTTCGAGCTTTTCGAGATTTCTGGAAGCGATAATCACCCGGCAGCCCGCTTCGAGCAAAGCGGACACGATGTCCTTCCCGTATTTTCCCGCGCCCCCGGTGACGATGGCCGTTCTGCCCGCTATGTCGAAAAGGTCGTTTACGTTCACGTTCCCGCCTCCTTCATTTCTGTTATTTCTGTACGTAGCCCGCATCGAGCATAATGTTTTCGCCGGTGATATACTTGGCCGCATCCGAGGCCAACAGCACGATCACGCCCTTGATATCATCGTCGTCCGCCATTCTTCCGAGAAAGGTGCGGTCGTTGTATCGCTCCACAAAGATCGGATTTTGATCGTTGAACTTCCCGCCCGGCGCTACCGAATTGACGCGCACACCGTGTTTTCCATAGTAAGCGGCCAGAAAGCGCGTCAAGTTGATGCCTCCTCCCTTGTGAAAGAAATAATCGGGGATCGCGCCGTCCATCTCCGTTCCTTCATACAGGGTAAGATCCACGCCGACGCCGCCCTCCATGGAGGCGATGTTTATGATGGAGCCGCTGCCGCGCTCGGCCATCCGGTTTCCGATCGCGCGCGTCAGATAGAAAAACCCGGTGGCGTTGACTTTCATGGAGGTTTCCCAGTTGGAAATATCGTCGTTAAAATTTTTCATCGGTCTGGCAACCGAGTTGTTTACCAGAATGTCTATCTCCCCATAATCCCCAGAGACCCGCTTGACAAACTCGTCAATGGAAGCCATATCGCCCTGATCGAACCGGTAGCAGGCCACGTCATTATACCCCTGTTTGCCGAATTCCTCCTTCGTTTCCTCCAGCTTATCGAGATTCCTCGAAGCCAGGATCACGCGGCAGCCCGCTTCGAGCAGGCCCGTTGCAATATCTTTTCCATAAAGGCCGGCGCCGCCCGTCACGATGGCGGATCTCCCCTTGATGTTCAAAAGTTCCGTTACCTTCATGCGTTCCTCCTCTGCTGCTGTTGCCACATCAGTAGTCTCTGGTCCCACAAAAAAGGATTCAGAACGTACTCGGGAACCTCCCCGAACGCCGTTCGTATCTTTTGGATCAGCGCGCGCTCCAAAGGTTCCTTCTCATATATTCTCAGATTTTCTTTGAATTGCGTCTGCGAATCTATGCCTATGATCGTCGAGGTGATCTCCGGCACGGAGAACACATACCGCAATACCAGTTCTTTTACTTCAAGTCCAGCTTCCGCCGCGATCCGATTGAGGGATTCCTTGTAGCACAGCGATTCGGTGACGTGTTCGGGAACCTCGTCCATCTCCATCAGCAAGAGCCCTTTCAGGTAGGAGCTTCTATTGAAGACGGCGATTCCACGTTCTGAGGCAACCGCGAGGATGCCGGCCTTATCCCACCGGGCATCAAATACGTTATACGGAATCTGGATGGCTTCTACGGCCGGGTCTTTGAAGCATTCGATGGCCTCCGAGGGTCCCATGGCTATGGAGACACCGAGATGTCCTACCGTACCTTTCGAGACCGCTTCTTTCAAATAATTCCAGATCAAGCCATCTCTGAATGTTCGATACTCAGGTCGGTGGAGGAGATAGAACGGAATAGTCGCCAATCCAAGAGACTCCATGCTCTTGCGGAGCGCATCCTTCACTTCGTCCAGCACCGCCTCATCCGTTTTTTCGTGATAGTTTTCAGAGAGGTCCAATTTGGTGCAGATTACGAAATCATCCACCGCGCCGATCTCTCTTAAAGCCTTCCCGATGGTTTCCTCACTCGTGCCATACACTCTCGAAGTGTCTATGAAGTTGACCCCGTTTTCCAGGGCCGTCTCGAATATATTCAGCACATCGGAATAGGAAACCTGGCCGGTTTTGTTGTTGATTCCGTACTCCAGGCCAAACTGCACCGTGCCTATGCCGAATCGAGAGATCTTCAGTTCTTTGAAAGGAGGATATTCCATATCAGCCCTATCTGTCGAATGCTTCGAGAATGCTCTGAAAATATGCGGACAGCCCAACCACATCGGCCCCCATACTGATATACGTGTACCCCATCTCCACGAGTTGGGCAAAATTGGCCGGCCCGCCCACTGTGCCCGCAAACTTGCCGTGCTTCCGACATACGTCCGCAACCCGCTTCCTCGTCTCCGATATTTTGGGATTGAGCCAATCCCCCGGCGCGCCGATTCCCTGTGAAAAATCTCCCGGACCGAAGAAGAGGAGGTCAATCCCCTCGAGCGCCGCGATCTTCTCAAGATCATCTAGGGGTTCGGGGTCTTCGATCTGCACGCACACAAACCGCTCTCTGTTGGCCTGCTCGATGTAGTCCGCGGTATCTATCAAACAAAAAGCCCCATCGGCGTTTCCGCCGTCGAGGGGGCGTCTTCCGACAGGGTGGAAGCGTGTTGTTCTCACAATGAATTTGGCCTCTTCGCAACTCATAATATGGGGAACCATGATACCCGCCGCATCGAGTTCCAGAGGTCTTATGTAATCGCTGTAGGATCCTTTGGCCACCCGGACCATCACGTCCGTATCATACATCTTCGCCGCCCGGATGTGATTCTCCACCGTTCCCCAGTCCGTGGGCACGTGCTCCATATCAATCCACACCGAATCGAACCCAATCATGGAGGCGATCTCCGTAACTCTGGGATCGAGCAGGTTCAACTTCACACAGCTTGCCACCTTACCGGCACGGAGTTTTTCGAGGACTCTGCTTTTTCTCATTTTCATACGGTTTATCCTCTCAATTTATAATGGCGTAGTATCCACACCCACCACTTCGCCCTGCAATGCGGTTATCCATTCCACGAGTCTCGCTCCCGGTTCACATATTCCTGAGCATCCACGCCCTGCCAGATTTCTTTGCCCAACCCTTGGAGTTCCAAAATGCTTCCTCTGGGGGGAGAGACCTGATGACGAACAAACGCGGTCAATTCTTCTAACAGCCGAAGTTGGTCCACAGAGGAAAGGCGTTGAACTCGACTTAGTGCTTCGTAATAGGAAGTGGCTGACATGATACACTCTCTCAAATTTTGGTGATGGGTGAATTCCGAGAACGTTCCCGCTGTTTGTGAATTGCGAAGAGTTTGGGTATGTTATCCGAAGTCGCTTATTTCTGCTTGAATTTAGCTGATTCGGCGAAATTCTTGCTCAAGCCCACCAAAATCTCACGAAACCCGATGATCCTTCTTCCGCCTTGCCCAGAACACGACTATAGTGCCGACAATGGCGCTTACAACAGAGACCACCGTTAAGGTCAAATCGTAGGCATTCATCTAGTCAAAACCTCACCAGCGCCGAAGCCCACGTCAGTCCGCCTCCAAACGCCACCAAAAGCACCAGAGCCCCCGATTCTATTCGTCCATTTTTCCGGGCCTCGTCCAGTGCGATGGGAATGGTGGCCGCGGAGGTGTTTCCGTATTCGTTCAAATTGACGTACACCTTCTCCATCGGGAGATCAATGCGCCTCGCCGTAGCCCGAATAATTCGCATATTCGCCTGATGGGGGATCATCAAATCCACGTCCTCGCCGGAAAGTCCCTCTGCCTTCAAAATGCGCATTGCCGCATCGCCCATCGCTTGAACCGCTACTTTGAAGGTCTCCCGTCCGCTCATTCGGATAAAATGCATCCCCTGATCCACGGTCTCGTGCGAAGCCGGATTTCTGGACCCTCCGCCGAGGATATATAAAATTTCGCCCTTCGAGCCATCGCTTTTCAGATACGTGGAGAGAATGCCTCGATCTCCATCGGGACACGGACTCACCACTGCGGCGCCCGCGCCATCTCCGAACAGCACACACGTATTCCGGTCGGTCCAATCCGTGATCCTGGAGAGCGTCTCCGAAGCGATCACAAGAACGTGCCTGCATTTGCCCGAAGCCACCATAAGATCGGCGACGGACAGGGCATAAATAAATCCGGAGCAGGCGGCGTTTACATCCATAGCTCCGGCGTTGACCGCACTGATGGCCTCCTGAATCACGCAGGCGGTGGAGGGAAAAACCATCTCCGGGGTGACCGTAGCCACCAGAATCAAATCCACCACCTCCGGCCCGATGCCTGCATCGTCCAAGGCGCGTTTGGCGGCCTCGGCTCCGAGAGTACCTGTTGTTTCTCCATCCCGCGCAATGTGTCTCCGCTCGATCCCGCTTCGGGTTCTGATCCATTCGTCGGAGGTGTCCACCATCTTCTCTAAGTCAAAATTGGTGAGCACCTTCTCCGGAACCGCATGTCCCGTACCCGCAATATAGGCCCGCCTGAGATTATTCGTTCGATGCACTATTCTTCCTCTGCAAATGTTCCTTGATGTGATCGTTGACGCGCTCCCGAACCATGCGCTGAGCTACAAAGATGGCGTTCTTGATCGCCTTGGCGGAGGAATTCCCGTGACAGATGATCGCCACGCCATCCACGCCAAGAAGCGGCGCGCCTCCGTACTCCTGATAATCCAATTTTTTGCGAATTCCCTCCACCGCGCCTTTAAGCAAAAAAGCCCCCAACTTCCGGCTCCAACTGGACATAATCTGCTCCCGGATGCTGGTGGCCAGAAAACCGACCATACTTTCGGCGAACTTGAGGATCACGTTTCCCACGAATCCGTCACATACCACCACATCCGCCGTGCCTTTCGGAATATCCCGTCCCTCCACGTTGCCGATGAAATTGAGATCCGGATCGGCGGCGAGAAGTTCGTGCGTTTTCAGGGTATTCGAATCGCCTTTGGAACTCTCCTCCCCAATGCTGAGCAATCCGATCTTAGGCTTCTCGATCCCTAATACGTGACTCGCATAAAGCTCCCCCATCACGGCAAACTGGAACAGCCATTCCGGTTTGCACGAGGCATTCGCACCGGCGTCGAGCAGGACACACATCCCCTTCTCGGTGGGCAACGGCGAAGCAATCGCGGGACGACTCACCTCAGCGAGGCGTCCGAGGCTCAGAAGCGAAGAAGCTACCGCAGCGCCGGTATGCCCCGCGCTGATAACCGCCTGCGCTGCGCCCTCCTTCTGGAGCTTCATCGCCACGGCAATAGAGGAATCGCTTTTTCTGCGCAGGATGGCAGCCGGGGACTTATCCGCCATCTCAATAATCTCAGAAGCCGGTACAATGGTGATTCCGTGGATCGGAGGGAACTTTCTCAGTTCACTCTGGAGACGCGCCTCCTTTCCCACCAACAAAATCTCCACGTCTTCATCCGACTCACGAGCGGCTTCTACGGCTCCGAGAACCATTACCTCCGGAGCCTGATCTCCGCCCATCGCATCTAATGCAATTCGCATGGTGGGTCCATGGGTCTCACCGCAAAGACGCAAAGAACACCAAAATCTTAACGAATGTGAATTGTTCATTACTAATTGTTTATTCACAATTCACAATTAGGGGGGATTCTCCGCGTCTCTGCGGTATTCGTAGGAATAAACGAAAATGTCAAATGCCAAAACCCTCTTTGGCATTTGGATTTTGACATTTGGCATTCCCCTGAAGGGGGGCTATCCTTCTCTCGGCGTGATCATTTTTCGGCCGTTGTAATAGCCGCAGTTCGGACAAATTCGATGCGGCATTCTGGGCTGGCTGCAGTTCGAACATGCCACTAACGTCGGCGCGGTCAGCTTCCAATGGGTTCTGCGCTTATCGCGCCGCGCCTTTGAAATTTTGCGTCTTGGTAGGGCCACGTTTGAATCCTCCTCTGGTGTCACCGCAAAGGCGCAAAGGACGCAAAGGACTTCGATGTCCCAAACCTCCCGCAGGTTTACAACCTGCGGGAGGTTATTCAGTTCTCCACGTCTTCCGCGTCTCTGTGGTAAGGGGGTTACGTTCAGGTTTCCGTTTGATTTTTCAACGCCAGCAACTTATTCCATCGCGCGTCGGTATGCTCCTGTAGGCAGGTGCATTTTCCTTCATTCAGATTCTTTCCGCAGGACGGACACAACCCCAAACAGCCCTCCGAGCACAAAGGCTTGATCGGAAGGGTTAGAAGCAGGGCCTCCCGGACTTCATCGCTCAGATCCACGGAAATGGCATCCGGAGCGATGAACGTGATTTCATCGCTTGCCTCCCCGGCCAGCGCCAACTTATCTTCCCGATGTACGATCCGTTCAAACGGTGCGCTCAGCTCGATTTCGAATTCCGTAAGACACCGGGCGCACATCAATCGGACCGAACCACTCAGCGATCCTTTTATGGAATAGATCGGCTCGTTTTTGGTGAGGGTCAGATCCGCCTGGATCACCGAAGTGCAACGGAGATCCGATCCTTCCAGGTCAAGCGATTCGGGAGAAATGGTTGTCCGGAGGCGATTGATTCCCTCCTTAAGTCCTCTCAGTTCTATTTCCATAGATTTGAAACCTTAAATATAACCCAAAAATGAGATTAAATCAAGGGTTTTTCGATCCCGACCGTCCAGATCGGTTTTACCGCGGAGCACGCGGAGAACCCCATAAATAAAGCGCTTGCAGTGCTCCGCGATCTCTGCGATCTCTGCGGTGAAAAGGAATCATTCAGCCCCCGAACCTCTCGTCCTCCGCGAAAAAGAAGGCCACCTCCTTAGCCGCATTCTCCGGAGAATCCGAGGCGTGGACGGCATTTTGCTGCACGTCGGTTCCGAATTGGGCGCGAATCGTGCCCTCGGCCGCTTCCCTCGAATTGGTGGCGCCCACCACCTGTCGAAGATAGGATACCCCCTCCTTGCGGGAAAGCGCCATCGGCACAATGGGGCCGGAAGTCATAAAATCCAGCAACTCCTCATAGAAGGGCTTACCTTGATGCACTGCGTAGAACGCCCCGGCCTGCTCCCGATCCAGCTGCGTCATCTTCATCCCAAGAATCCGAAATCCCTCTGCCTCTACCATGGTGATAATGCTCCCCATGTGATGCTGCGAGACGGCATCGGGCTTGACGATCAGCAGCGTTCGCTCTTCCATTATGTTCCTTTCTAACAATTAGATTTCCAAAGTCTCGAAGACTTTGGAAATCTTTATTTTCTTCCCCGTGTGTGCGCCCAAATCGGGGCAGACACATAGGTCTGCCCCTACTCCAGCTATTTTCCCAACTCCACCCCCAAAGCCTCTGCGATCTGCGCCTTCCCTGTCGGCTTGGTCAGATCCATCACATAAATTTCCCAACTTCCATCGCGGCAGGACACAAACACTATCTGCGTGCCATCCGGGGAAAAGGAAGGATTCCGATTCCCCGCCTCATGGACCGTCAAGCGCCGCTGATCCGAGCCGTCCGACGCCATCACATATATGTCATCATTCCAATCCCGGTGGGACATAAAGACAATCTGTTGGCCATCCGGTGAAAAGGAAGGACCCAACTCGTACGCCTCGTTGACCGTCAAACGCCGCTGATCCGAACCGTCTGACCCCATCACATAAATCTCCTTATTCCCATCCCGATCGGACACAAACACAATCTGTTGGCCATCCGGAGAAAAGGAAGGAGACCCATCCTGCACCGTGTTGACCATCAAGCGCTTTGTTTCATAGATATCCAGCCCGACTAAGCCTGCGACCAAACCCACCAACTCCTCATCGTCAGCCTTCGGTGAGTTCAGAGTCAGTAACTTTTTGTACTCGGAAACGGCCTGTTCTTCCTTGCCCCATCTCAGATACGTGAGCGCAAGATAGTAGTGCGCCACGTCGCTGTCCGGCTCTTTAACCAATGCTTCCACAAATGCATCCACTGCCTTGTCATACTCTTCCAAGTCCAGAAACGTCTTGCCCCGATCAATGTCCTCCTGAATCCTAGATGATAAGTGCCAGGACATCGTAGACAAAAACATGTGCC
>JAUWMS010000371.1 GCA_030613045.1 Candidatus Latescibacterota bacterium
ACGTTTCCGGGCCAATGGTACGCCATCAGCCCTTCCAAAACATTTTTTGAAAACCCGACCACCGGTTTTTTATTTTCGCGGGCATATTTATGCAGAAAAGACTCGACCAGAGCGGGAATATCCTCCTTGCGTTCCCTCAGGGGCGGCAGAAGGATCGGGATGACGTTCAGGCGGTAAAATAAGTCCTCTCTGAAACGGCCCTCCCGGACTTCTTTTTCCAACTCTCTGTTTGTGGTGGCGAGCACGCGTACGTCCACCCGAATCGTCTCCCGGCCACCCACCCGCTCGAACTCCCGCTCCTGAAGGACCCTCAGTAGTTTGGCCTGGAGCGCCGGGGTCATCTCGCTGATCTCGTCTAAGAGGAGCGTGCCTGTATCGGCCAGTTCAAAACGTCCTTTCCGCTGCCGGATCGCTCCGGTATAAGCGCCCTTTTCGTGGCCGAACAGTTCGCTTTCCATCAACTGATCGGGTACGGCCGCGCAATTGATTTTGATAAACGGGCCGTCTTTTCTGGGACTGTTGTAATGGATCGCTTTGGCCACCAACTCCTTGCCCGTTCCGCTCTCACCGGAGACCAGCACGGTGGAGCGGCTCTGAGCCACGACTTCGATAAAGGAAAAAAGTTTCTGCATACCCGGACTTTTGCCCACCATATTGCCGAAGCTGTATCGTGTTTCCAATTCGGACCTCAGCAATCGGTTCTCCTGACGAAGGTGTTGATAGTCGAAAACCTTTTCGACCACCAACTCGACCTCGTCCGCGCTGAAGGGCTTGACAATATAGGCGAAGGCTCCCTTTCTCATGGCTTCCACGTTGTTCTCAATCGTTCCGTACGCCGTCATCATCACCACGACGGTCTCGGGCGATTTCAAGCGGACCGCCTCCAACACATCCAGACCCGATCCGCCGGGCATCCTGATATCCGAGAGAATGAGATCGTATTCCATGCCGGTCAGCAGTGCGATGGCCTCTTGGACGTCTTTGGCTACATCTACTTTGTATCGCTTGCGCTCCAGGGTCATCTTCAGCGATTCCCGCATCAGGGCTTCGTCGTCTACGACTAAGATATATTTGGCAGACAAGGTTTATACTCCTCTGTGCGTGGTGATTGGTGAGTGGTGAGTCGTGATTGGTGCGTGGTAAGTCGTGATTGGCGGGTAGAAAGCCTTCCACTAATCACCTATCCCCATTCACCGGTGTACGGGAAGAGTGGGGGAGGACGATGGTAAAACACGCGCCCTCGCCGGGTTGGCTTTGGGCGTGAATGGGGCCGTTATGCGCGTCCATAATCTTCTTTGCGGTCGCCAAACCCAGGCCGGTTCCGCTCTCCCTCGTTGTGAAAAACGGGGTGAACAATTTGGCTCTGACCGCTTCCGTCATCCCGCTTCCGCGATCCCGGATTTTTACAAACACCCCCTCCTCTTCTCCGTCCGATTCAAATGAATGCTTTCCGATTTCCACGGCGATCTCTCCTCCTTCGGGCATCGCCTGACGGGCGTTGTGCAGGAGATTAAGGAGCACCTGCCCAAGTTGTTCCGAATCGGCCCGGCAGAGGACCGGATCCGGGGGAACGTTCCGAAGGATCGTGATGCCGTTCTCTTCCTGATGAAGATCCATCTCGAAAAATCGCGTCGTTTGATCCACGACGTGCACCAGATCTATTTCCCGAAAACGGGGCCGTAAGGGCCGGGCGTATTCCAGCAGGCTGGTCACAATTTGATTCAGGCTGCCCACCCCCTCGATGATTTTTTTCACCAACCTTCTCCGGGGGTCCCCGAGGTCCAGATCCCGCTCCAAAAGCGACGCAAATCCCACGATTCCCCCCAGTGGATTTCGGATTTCGTGCGCCACGGTTGCGGCCATCTCTCCGAGTGCCGCCAGGGTGTTCACGCGCTGGACTTCCTCTTCGAGCGCTTTGGTATGCGACAGATCGTTGATGATCTCCACGACCCCGGAGAGATTCCCCTCTCCGTCGGTCACGAGGGAAGTGCTGTATCCCAAAGGAAGAACAGCGCCTTTATGCGTGGTGATCTCTTTTTCGCCATACTCAATGGGTACCCCTGTTTTCAGAGTACAGAGGGCGGTGGATTCCCACGATACCTCTTTCCCCATGATTTCTAAGTAGGGGCGTCCCAGCGCCTCCACCGTCGGATATTCCATAATCTCACCGGCGGCCCGGTTAAACAGCGTGATGCGCCCTTCCAGATCCATCACCAATACGCCGCTGCTCAGGCTCTCCAGAATGTTGTTCAGATAGTTGCTGACCCGATCTTTCTCCGCCAGACTCCGGCGCAGCTCCAGGTTGGTCTCCTGCAGCTTCTGGTTCAAACTATCGAACTTTTCTTCCAGGGTCCGATAGGCTCGATGCAGCTTTTTTGTGGTCTTATTGAACAACACGAACATGTCGGCAAACGCATCAATTTGGTCCGACGGAATGTCATCCCCATTTTTGGATGGATCCATAACGACTGGTACTCCGAGTTAAGGGCGAATGGTCCGAGGAGGTAAACACAAGGTTTGCCCTGTGTAGTCCCCTTAAATCGCGATTGACAAAGCCCTATAGGCTCTGGCCTGGATCGTTGACAGGAAAAATCAAGTGCGCGATGCAGGGTTTCTCCTCACAGCCTGGTTAGAAGCTCCGCCTTTTTTTCCTCGAACTCCTCTTCGGAAAGCACCCCCTGCTCTTTGAGTGCTCCCAATTGCTTGATCTGCTCGATGATTTCCGGTGTTCGAGTTTCCCCTGCAGGGGAAACTTTGCGACCGTACGTCTCGGCGATCTTTTTCACGGTGACCGGATGAGGCAAACGCCGAATCAGTTCGTCCAAATGCTGGTATTTTTTGAGGTCGTCCTCCATCTGGTTGATCTTCAATTTCAAATCGTTTATTTCCTCCCGGATGGTCTGCTCATTTATGGCATGCTCGATGGTTGCCTTCAGTTCGTTCAACTTGAACGGTTTAATCACGTAGTCGTACGCGCCGCTACGAAGCGCCTCCACCGCGGATTCGATGCTCGGGTACCCGGTCATGAGAATAATCAACACGCCCGCATCCCGTGTTTTGATCCCCTTCATCGTCTCCACGCCATCTATGCCCGGCATCTTCAGATCGATCAGGGCCACCTGCACCGTGCCCGGCTCGAGCATCTCCAGGGCCTTCTCTCCGCTTTCCGCCAGGAGCACTTTGTATCCCTGCTTGGTCAGAAATTCGGAGAGCAGCTCCCGGATAAAGGCATCGTCGTCTATGACAAGGATGGTTTCCTCAGGCATCATTTGCCCTCCTTTTTTCTCTGGGAAGCCAGAGAGTGAGTTAAAAAATAAAGCCAAAGCCACCTAAGCGTTCAGCCTCGAACATGATATCAGCATATCAGCAACTTCCCTGCCATCACAGAAAAAAATTCCTCTTTCCCCCTTTTTTACAGCCCACTTTTTCGAGGCGGGCCTCCAATCAACGCGCTTTTCCTCCGGGATGAAAAACGAAAAAAGCATCGGATCGAAAAGCAACATACCAAAAAAAGGCGCACATGGCAAGAAAAATTTTCTCATTTGAGCCTTTTTTTTATAAGAATGGAAAAAATTTCCTAAGACCCTATCCGAGAATGTTTCGCATACAGGGGATTTCCCCTGTTGGCAGCGCATGAGTTGCACTTAGCGCCCTTCGGGCGGGCTTTTGTAAGTCTCCGATAAGCAGAGCGTGTTTTCTATCAGGAATCCAGGAAACCAGGAGAGGGCCAAGGTGCATTACGTAGGCATTGTCTTTCTCCTAACTTCCTGGCCTCCTGATTGGAAGGGATTTTGCCCGGAAACTGAATTAAACAAAAAAATGAAAATTTCTATACGATCAAGTTATGCGCTGCG
>JAUWMS010000123.1 GCA_030613045.1 Candidatus Latescibacterota bacterium
CCGCCGGCAAGCGCCGGAAACGCATCGGACAGTGCGCTGCTAACGCCGGAGGCAGGGACCGCAACACAAATCCCAAAGCGCCTTCGAACACTTGGGATCTCGGCTGCGTAGGGCCTGTGTCGTCAACCGCAACAACACACACAGCCTGCAAGCGCGATGACTACCTCAAGCTATTCACTGTATTCCTTTGCGTGGTGTTCGCACAGCCATAGATAGTGCCCCTCAGGGGTCAGCACTTTCCTCAGCCCACCCCAATGCTGCTGCGGGTCTTTCTCATCCAATAACTGGCGTATCGCCCGCAAGGCTGCACCTTCGACCCGCTCCGGGTCATGAACTTCGCCAGCAGTATGGGCCAGGCCCACCTCACGAGCTTCTTCCAGATCGGGCAATTTTTTGACCAACTCAGTCATCAATGTCAGGTCGTTCTTAAACATCTTCTCATATTCCGGCAAAGCCACGCCTACCCAAGGACCAGCCAGAGGAGCTGCATACTTCAACACAGTGAACATCTTTTGAAGGTAAGGCGCAGTGGCCCTGATCCAATTTGCTGGATCAGGGATCTGGTACAATCCACACTCCTTGGTGGGATGCCATTCGCCGGGAGCCTGACAATAGAGCTGCAAATCTATCTTCTGCCCGATGAGGGCTTTTCTCCAACGCGAGATGTCGCGGGGTCGTAGGACAAAAACGTTGGGACAATGGGAGTCAATCTTTGACTGCTCCCGTCGGAAAGCGTTGGTGAATTCGCGTTGTGCCAGTTCTCGTAAAGCTCTCACTTCCTCCAGGATTACATCTTGCTTTCCGCCAATGCTCGTTTCTAAGACATCAATCCGCTCCAGCACCCTATCCTGCGTGCGCCAGTGCAGCCCGAAGAGCAGGCCCGGCACCGAAACGGGTTTAAAAGACACGGGGCATTGGATCTCTTGGACAGGGGGAGTTCTTTCGATTGCTTTTTGGAGATTGGCGTAGTTGAATTCGTGGCTGCACGGTTCGCCAGCGTGCCCCGGACAGGGAATCAGACGGTCAATCTTGAGCCCTGGAAATCGTCGCAACGTGACTTCGATCCCGTCTTTGAGCAAGGCAAAGAAGTTCTGCGGGTTGGGTCCCCGGACCGTGAGCTGAAGATACCGCTCGTGGGGAAAGGCTTGCGCCAAGGCCAGATGTTTTCGCTCCGGATCGTAGGCAAAGAGCGCGCCGTTGCGCCAGTGGGTGTGCGTGGTGAACCGGTGCGACCGGGCGATGAACCACGTGGGAATCCCGGCCGGAATGGTGTTCAGCCTGAATTTCATCGAGATTTCGCGGCACGGCTCTATCTCCGTGATCGCATCCCATTGCCGCGCATAATCGGGCGGATCGAGGGGCAAGCGCTCCACCACTAGGCTGATCTCTCGGTTCTCCAGCGTGCGGTAGGATAGGTCGAAGCGCTCCATCAAGCGCAGGAAATGATCCTGCATGACTGGCTCAAGATCTCGCCAAAGCTCGCGCATGTGCACACTGGTAAAGATGCCCGACTCGCCAATGACCTCTTCGCTCTCCACTACCTTGCTGATGTATTCCGTCACCCATTGCGGCTTGAGGATCACCAGGTTGTCGAGTTCTTCGTCGTCTTGGAAATAGAGGATGTCGCCCAACTCGTGCAGCCATTGTGCCAATATCCTCACATAGTCACCCAAACCCCCGTGCGCGGCCATGATCTTCCGCAGCACGGACGGGGCGATGTGCTTTTCATCCCGGGCACGGATGGCCTCTGCTGCATTAAGCCAGCTCGCAGGCCAGATCTGGCCCATCAGGGGCAAGTCCGCTGCTGCACGGATAAGCGCTTCTCGTAGCTCCTCGATGCCCGCTCCGGTTAGGTTGCTGATCTCGCAATGGCCGACGATCTGCGGATACTTGGCCCGCAATTGGCTGAGCGGCAGATCGGCGTCCCGCTGATCAATGTGGGTGGCGACAATGAGGACCGGCGACTCCGGAGCGCGGGCCTGAATCGCGTCCAGCCAGTAATAGAGCTTGCCCTGCTCATACCCATGCCGGGCATTCCAGGCCAGCACAAAGAGGGAACGGTTGGTCAGGAAGAACTGGTGCGTGGCGTGGTAGATCTCCTGGCCCCCGAAATTCCAGGCATTGAGCTGCATAATCACGTCCGCTTCCGCGGGGTGTTCCAATTCCAGCGATTCGATCCAAATGCCGTGCGTGGTGGATAGCTGGGGATCAAACGCTTCGCCGCGAAGTGACCGCAGCAGCGCGGTTTTCCCCACACCTCCTTCGCCCACTACCAGTAGCTTGGAGACCCACTGCCGACGGCTCGCCTCCAATTGCTCGCGCAGGTAGGCCAGAATAGCCTCCGTACCTTGCTCGACAATCTCGGGAGGCATTGAGGTAAGGGGATTGCCATCGAGGTCTAGACTCTCTAAGCTGGTCAGTCGGCCAATCTCCGGAGGCAACTCCGTCAGTTGGTTGTTCCTAAGATCTAGGCTCGTCAAGGAGGTCAGTTGGCCAATCTCCGAAGGCAACTCCGTCAGTTGGTTGCCTTCGAGGTATAGGCTCGTCAAGGAGGTCCGTTGGCCAATCTCCGGAGGTAAGACAGTCAACTCTTCCCTAGAGAGGTCGAGCCCCGTCCCGAGCTCCGTCCACCCTTCTTCGGCAGCCTGTTCGATAATTCGGAGCGCCTCCTCTTCCCTCGTGGGGCGTTTGTTTGATCTAGCCATGGCTCAAGCTCCTTTTTGTCAGCATCCTCCCAATTGAGAAGTAGCGTCCCTGATCATATTCATACCTAAAGTGTGCTACGCTGGTGCAGCTGCCTTTGCATCAACCTCCTCCAGCTTGAACCGAACACTGACCACCAGCGGCATTTCGCCCTCTTCGAGCACGCATCTTGGCTTTCCCTCTCGGCATGTTTCACCCCACAGGGGAGCGATCCGTGAAAGGGCCGCAAGTTTCACTGAATATCTATCCCGATCCGGCGTTTCTTTTTCTGTTCACTCACCGCGATCCGGTATGATGCGATTCCCTTTCTGCAGGAGACGACGTACTCCTCCTCATCATAGGTGCCCAGGACAATCCAGCCCATTTCCTTCATCCGGGTTTTGTAAAAACGAACGATCTGTTTCAGAATATTTCCGGAAATGGTAAATAGGCGGCAAACCCGATCCTTGCGATCAAGCATCTCCAATGCCATCCCGCTCTGAAATCCAGCGCTGCACACGCCTTCGCTGCAGCACGCTCCAACCATAGGGCGCCACAGCAACCAGCATCACGCCGAGCGACACCCACATCAGAAGGGTTGCTCCCCTTCCGGCCTTTTCGCCTCCGAACGCCCCATACTTCTCCCTTGTATATGCGGTCCACGCGCCAATCGTCCTGTTTCGGATTTCGGGATCGCCCCATTTTTCGGCCAGGTCGAAGGCCTCCGCTTCGGTGATCGGCACGGCGCACAAGCTCCGCAGATCCTCCTTTTGAACCCCCCGCTCGATGACCTGCTTCCACGCCCGCACCAACTCCCGATGCGAATCCACCAACAGCACGCCCACCAGATCGTTCACGATCCGCCACCGCGTGCTGCCCTTCTCGGAATCGTAGATCAGGGAAGAATGCCAGTCAAAGGGATTCATCCGAACGGACGTGCTTTCTCCGGCCTTCTCATAGAGCGAGGGGGTCACGGAGAAGCGGTTGAGCTGAAATTCAATTGGCCCGCCCGGTGTGCCCTTCCTGAGCATCCAGAGTTTCTGGCCCGGCTCGGACAGTACGAATTCGAGGAACAATTGCGCGGCTTCGAGGTGCGGCGCGCCCTTGAGGATCGCGATGGCGTCCGGGTTCACGATGGTCAGATTCTCCGGCATGGTGTATCCGATGTATTTCTCACCCACCTCATCCACCTGCGCCCACGCATAAAAATCAATGGCCAGTCCGTACGCCACTTCGCCCACGGCCACGTCCTTGACGGATTGATTGGAACCCTTGGTAAAATTCCGCACGTTGGCTCCAAGACGCGTGAGCACCTCCCACCCTTTCTCCCATCCGAAGGCCTGGAGAATGATCTCGTACGCCATGTGCACGCTTCCGCTGCTCCGGGGGTCCGCGGATCCCACCCACGTCAAGAGGCGCGGATCGCCCAGATCTTCCCAGGTTTTCGGCTCCGGAAGGTGAATCATATTGAGCACCGCCTTGTTGAAGATGATGCCGAAGCCGGCCAGCGTGGCGCCGTACCAATGATACTCCGGATCATACATCGGCATGCCCCCGCTCCTCGGCGCGATTTGCTCAAGGATGTCCTCCGGCAACCGATAGGGATGCATCAGGTTCAGCCGTCTCAGTTCCAGATAGGGATCCACGCCGCCTCCAAACATCATGTCAATCCCGATGCCCTCCGGACGGGCTGAAAACTCCGATTTGACGAACCGAAGCATCGCGGACGTGCCCCCCTGATCGAGCCATTCCACACCGATCCGCTCTCCCGTGCGCGCCTCTGAGAATTGCTCGAATCCGTGCTCGAACTCCGTCTGGATGCCCTCCCAGTGCGGAGAGACGATGATGACTTTTTTCTCGGCAAAGGAAATGGCGGGGAACGACAGGAGCGCGCATAGGATCAGAAAACAGGTAAAGGTAAAGGTAGAGAAGGAGTCTCCCTTGCCCTTACCTTGATTTTTTTGATGAAACCAGTTCATAGTCCTCTCCGGAAAATGCCGCACGTTGTACGTCTCATTCGACGTACGTTGCCACTGACGTACGTTGAAAATGACGTATGTTCATGCCCTCTTTTTCAGGCTTCCACCCCGTTCGCCAAGATCACCTCGCCAACCCAGCGTCCGCTCTCTTTGAGTATCCGCTGCTGCGTCGGATAGTCCACGTAGGTGATGCCGAACCGCTTGGAATAGCCGTGCGCCCACTCAAAATTGTCCATCAGGGACCAAACGAAATATCCGGCCAACGGAATGCCCTCCTGAATGGCCCGGTGGGCCTGGATGAAATGATCGCGCAGATAGGCCTTCCGACGCGGATCGCGGACCTGGCCGTCCGGACCCACTTCATCCGAGAAAGCCGCTCCGTTCTCCGTAACATACAGCAGGGGAGCTTTGTAATCCCGGTGCACCCGATTCAAGGTCTCATAAAGCCCCTCCGGGTAGATTTCCCAGTCCATCTCCGTATATTCAGAATTCTCCGGATGCACGTCCCGGATCCGGAGAAATCCGCCCTCCGGATCGGCGGCCATCACGCTTCGGGTGTAGTAGTTCACGCCGAGAAAATCCGTCTTTTCCGAGATGGCCTTCATATCCCCTACCTGAACCTCCGGAGCGCAGTCGCCGTACCAAGCCAGCATGTCCTCGGGATAGGCCCCCTTGAATACCGGGTCCAGGAACCAACGGTTCAGATAGCCATCGAAGCGCCGGGCCGCGGCCCGGTCCTCTTCGCTCTCGGAAGCCGGCTGCACGGGAGCTATATTACACACGATCCCCACCTGCGTTCGCGCATTTCCACGTTCCCGAAGCACGCGCACAGCCTCTCCGTGGGAAAGCAGGAGATGGTGAGATACCTGCACGGCGGTCGCAAGATCGGTGATTCCCGGCGCATGCATGCCCGTTTCGTGGCCCAGAAAAGCCGCCACCCAAGGCTCGTTGTGCGTGATCCAGTGCGCCACCCGGTCTCCCAGCCGCTCGCTGACCGCTGCCGTATAATCCCGGAACGCAACTACGGTATCCCGGTTCGCCCATCCTCCCCGGTCCTGGAGGGCCTGGGGCAAATCCCAATGATACAGGGTGACGAAAGGCTGAATTCCCGCATCTAACAGACCATCCACGAGCCGGTCGTAGAAATCCAGTCCCGCCGGATTCAGCGTTCCCCGGCCCTCGGGAAATATCCGGGGCCACGCCACCGAGAACCGGTACCCCTTCAGTCCGATCTCCCGCATCAGCGCAATATCTTCCCGGTATCGGTGGTAATGATCGCACGCCACATCGCCCGTATCTCCGTTGTACACCTTCCCCGGCGTACGGCAGAATCGGTCCCAGATGGACTCCCCCCTTCCGCCCTTTTCGTACCCTCCCTCGATCTGATAGGAAGCCGTGGCCGCTCCCCATACGAAATGCTCCGGAAAATGCAGCAATGATCCCATATTATCCTCCCGTAAGGTGTGCCGCTCAGTAAGTGGACAGCATTAAACTACCATTTCACCACGGAGATACGGAGGCACGGAGAACCCCTGGGCAAGAGGGTGAAGAGCTTTGGTTTCTTTCGTGTATTTCGTGGTAGGCATAAAAAAGAATTTTGTCCAAGAACTTAAAGCCGTGTTGTCGCCAAAAGCTCAATGGCATCCTCTCGTTTTTGGAACTTTTGCAAGTGGCTGAATCAAAATGTCCCCGCCGTATCCGAGAAGCCCCCCGAGCCGGGGAACCGCGACCACGTTCAGACCTCCCATTCGTGCCTGAAGCGTTCCCCGGGTTTGAAGATTTTCAAAGTTTTCGGGATTTTGGAAATCTCTTTCCGCGTCTTCCTCAAATCCATACAGATGCGCATCCACGTAAGCATCCGCGATATTGTAGAGAAATACGCCGAGAAACCAGAGGAAATACGTATTCCGCTGTTGGCGATCCAAAGTCCGTCGCTGCTCGTACACCATCGCACCGCCGAGAAACAACTCCGTGGAAAAAATGACGGCGCCCTTTATGGGCCGTTCGTTATACCATTGTCCCCATCCGGGAACCAGCATAGAGCGCCCCAACGCCCCCATCGGCGACTTCACCGTTACCGAGTCCGCGTGCGTCGTATCCGCCCCGACCTCCTCAAACGCCCCGACTGCACCTGCCTCTCCGAACAGCAGAAAGCCGGAAAGGAGAAGCCAGAAAACAGAGATCAGAGGCCGGAGGCCAGAGATCAGAGACCGAAAAACAGAGGTCAGAGGCCGGAGGCCAGAGGTCAAAGGCTGGAAACCACTTCTAATTTTCGACTTCTGACTTTCGATCTTTGACTTCTGACTTCTGACTTTCGACCTTCGACTTTTGACCTCCGACTTCTGACCTCTGACTTCTGACTTCTGGCTTCTGACTTCTGACTCCTGACTCCCGACTTCCCCCCCCTGACCCCCGATCCCCGATCCCTGATCCCTGCCCCTAAGCTTCCATCGCATTTTTCGCCGCTCCCAATAACGCCGCATCCTCTCCCAATTCCACGGGAACCAC
>JAUWMS010000479.1 GCA_030613045.1 Candidatus Latescibacterota bacterium
GGCGTACCCCTTCTTGCTTGAGCTGTACCACGACTATGCGTCTAATCTACTGTCAGGAGACGAGTTCGAGTGCGTCGTGCGGCTGGTTGAGAGCTACGTTTTTCGCCGCGCCGTCTGCGCCATCCCAACCAACTCACTCAACAAGACATTCGCCACATTCGGTCGGGCGCTCAAGAAGAACCGCTACCTCGATAGCATCCAGGCCCACTTCCTGTTCTTGCCTTCCTACCGGCGCTTCCCGAGCGATGAGGAGTTCCGCCGCGAACTCAAGGTCCGCGACCTCTATAACTTCCGCAGCCGCAGCTACTGGCTGCGCAGGCTGGAGAACCACGACCGCAAGGAGCTGGTGCCGGTCGATGAGTACACCATCGAACATATCCTGCCGCAGAACGAAAACCTCTCGTACCAGTGGCAGGCAGCCCTCGGTCCTGAGTGGCGGCGTGTGCAGGAGGAGTGGCTACATACGCTCGGCAACCTGACTCTTACCGGCTACAACGCTGAGTATGGCGACCGGCTGTTTGTCGAAAAGCGTGACATGAAGGGCGGATTCAAGGAGAGTCCGCTCCGGGTCAACGAAGGTCTGGGAATGCTGGAGATTTGGGATGAGGACGCCATCAAGGCCCGAGCAGAACGACTTGCCAAGATCGCCAAGCGCGTTTGGGTTGCCCCGTCGCTCCCCGCCGAGGTGCTCGATAGCTACCGGCCCAAGGTGGAGAAGACAGAGATCTACGCCATTGACGATCATCCGCATTTGGCGGACGAAGCCCCGATGCGCCCGCTATTCGATGCGTTGCGTGCGAATATTCTGGCCCTAGATCCATGTGTAAGCGAGGAGTTCCTGAAGCTCTATGTCGCCTACAAGGCCGAGACCAACTTTATAGACGTGGTACCACAAAGCAAGCGGTTGAGATTGTCCCTGAACATGGAGTTTCACGAACTTCACGACCCCAAAGGGTTGGCCAAGGATGTGACCAGCCTTGGTCGCTGGGGCAACGGTGATGTGGAAGTAGGGGTCAACTCCTGCGACGAGATTCCCTATGTCATGGGGTTGGTTCGCCAAGCCTTTGAAAAGCAGATAGGTAATGGAGTGGAACAATAATGGCGTACTCAGAAGACACCCTCGTTCAGCAGACCACCGTCGAATACCTGGAGCAGCAGTTCCGCTGGGAGTCGGTTTACGCTTACAACAGCGAGGACTTCGGACCGGGCAGGTTGCTGGGCCGCTCGTTATCTGAGCTTTGAAGCGGCTCTTGTCATCGAACAGATTGATGTTCTGTTAGGCCTTAACGCAACAGACTGAGGCGGATAGTCCCCTGTTGATCCTTGACTTTCCACCAATCACCAATCACCAATCACCAATCACCATTCACCAACCCCGGAAAAACGATGGGAAAAATCATAGCCATAGCGAACCAGAAAGGCGGCGTTGGAAAAACCACCACGGCCATTAACTTATCCGCGTGTCTCGCCGCCGCGGAACAACGCACGCTGTTGGTGGACGTGGACTCACAGGCCAACACCACGAGCGGGATGGGGATGGGACGCGACGCCGTGGAAAAGAGCATCTACGAAGTGCTCGTAGATGGCGAACCCTTGGAATCCATCGTCCTCGAAACCGGGATTCCTTTCCTCCATTTGGCGCCTTCCCACCTCCGGCTGACGGGCGCCCAGATTGAGATGGTGAACATGCCGGATCGGGAGCGGCGGTTTCAGTCGGCCCTCCGGGATATTCGGGACCAATACGAGTATATCTTCGTGGATTGTCCGCCTTCTCTGGGACTGATCACCCTCAACGCGCTGACCGCGGCGGATTCGGTGTTGATCCCCATTCAGTGCGAATACTATGCGTTGGAGGGGCTGAGCCAATTGCTCAACTCCATCCGTCTCGTGCAGCGGCAGCTCAACCCCCATCTCGTCATCGAAGGGGTGCCGCTTACGATGTACGATTCCCGGCTGAATTTGTCCCGGCAGGTGGCCGAGGAGGTCCGATCCTACTTCGGAGACAAAGTGTACAAGACCATCATCAACAGAAACGTGCGCCTCGGCGAAGCCCCGAGTTTCGGCAAGCCGATCATTCTATACGACATCCTTTCGAGCGGCGCGCAGAGCTATATGAAATTGGCCGAAGAGATCCTCAGAAAAGAGAAGCAGGTTAAGAGAAAAGCAGGTTAAGGTTAAGAAGGACCTTAACCTCGCAGACAATGGGTCAAATATGAGTAAACAAGTATTGGGCAGAGGACTGAGCGCATTGATCCCGGACTTTGAACCGTCGTCGGAGCGCGAGGGAGGGGTGACGGATATCTTGGTGTCCGAAATTCAGCCGAATCCCTATCAGCCGAGGATGCACTTCGACTCGGTGGCCCTCTCCGAACTGAAGCGATCCATCCTGGAGCAGGGCGTGATTCAGCCCATCGTGGTTCGGCGCCTCGACGCCGGGTATCAGATTATCGCGGGAGAGCGACGGTGGCGGGCCGTGCGTGAAGCCGGATTGGATACAATCCCGGCGTTGGTTCGGAACATCTCCTCCGCCGAGGACATGATCGAGCTGTCCCTGGTGGAAAACATCCAGCGGGAGAACCTCAATCCCATAGACGAGGCCAATGCGTATCGGGCGCTGATGGAACAATGCGATCTCACTCAGGAGGAGGTCGCCCAAAAGGTCGGCAAAGACCGCTCCACCGTGGCCAATTTGCTTCGCCTGCTTCGGCTCCCGGATGCGATCCAGGAGCACATTTTGGACCGGGAACTGACGATGGGACACGCGCGCGCGTTGTTGGTGTTGGACGACGAGACGGAGCAGATCCGTCTCGGCGAAGAGATCCTGAAAAACGGCTGGTCCGTGCGGAAGGCGGAAACCACGGCCAAGGCCCGGAAGAGCGGCAGGCCGGCTCCGGTGCGCGTCCGGACGAAAAACGATCCGCTTATTCAGGCTGTGGAGGAGGAACTTCAGCGCTTCTTCGGCACGGGCGTTCGGATCGTCAAAGGAGGCAAAAAGGGGAAAATCGAGA
>JAUWMS010000255.1 GCA_030613045.1 Candidatus Latescibacterota bacterium
CGGTCTCCATCAAACGGATCGCCTTCGACATCGCCAAAGGCGTGGTCCCGAAACTGGCATCCATACGCCCCTCTAAGAAGTGGGTCATCCCGCCATCGAGCTCGAACTTCTCGTGCGTGGTGATCCCGAACACATTCCACTTCGTGCCGCGACGTCTCAGATCCACCATCAGGCGCACAGCCTCGATGGGTCCGGCGGCCTCTACGATCAGATCCGGTCCGTCGGGGATGATCTCATACACCCGCGTTTTTGCGTTCTCCTTTGCCGGATTCACCGCGTGCGTCGCACCAAGTTTTAGCGCGTTTTTCAGGGCGTAGTCGCTCGTATCCACCGCGATCAATCGCCCGGCGCCCGCGGCTCTGGCGACCATCATACAAAGCAGGCCGATACTTCCCACACCGATCACCACCACGTCGTCTCCGATTTCCATCTGACTGTACTGGATCACGCCCTTCCACGCACCGGACAGCGGCTCGGTGATCGCGGCCGCATCAAAAGAAAGGTCCGCGGGTTTATGGAACAAGCTTGACTCCCTGGTTTTCATATACTGGGCGAATGCGCCCGGCCAGATGTCCTGCGGACCGTCGCCGCCCGTAGTAAACGCGTGTTCGCAATAATGCGTCTTGCCCGTGCGACAAGCCTTGCAGAAACCGCAGAATCCCGATGGCATCACAATGACCGGATCGCCCGCCTTGAAATGGAACACTCCGGGACCGACCTCAGCCACCACGCCGCTCGGCTCATGCCCCGGAATAAATGGGAATGTCACGTTTCTCCTGATCCCCTTGATGGCCTTGTAGTCGGTGGCGCAAAATCCGCAAGACTTGATCTGAACCACCACTTCGCCGTATTGCTCCGGTATGGGCACGGGCACTTCCTCGAGTTCAAGCCGGTCGAAGTCATGAAGTACCGCGGCAAGCATCGTACTCATTTTCTCCCCCCTTTGAGTAGTGCTCTGTCAAGGCTCAAATAACGGATAGACTTATGTGCGTCTGACGCGGGCAAACACAAGGTTTTCCCCTACTTCCTGTCCATCAAAATAGACTTGACTGAGCACTAAATTCCGCTTTTGAGCCTGAAGCTTAGGTGATCTCCGATTTGAGATTGTAGATTATGGATGGCCCCCCCCCAAAAAAAAGTTTTGGGGGAAGGGCATTGCTCATTGCCTTTCTTTGCGTCCTTTGCGCCTCCGCGGTGGATGCCTTTCATCTGGTCGAGGCCATTTTTATCTACTGCCTCGACTTTTGAATCGAATCCTCGACACATAAATATCGTTCGGCGTATTCCAGTCCCCCGGACGCTTGATTTCGGGATAATACTCGTGCATCGAATAATCGCTGATCACAAATTCATCCCCGTATTGAACCACGCCCGTATAGCTGCTGTCTCCCGCGCTGAGAAGCTCCATCACCAAACGAGGCCGAGCGCCATCCATCACAAACACTCCGGTGCGCAGGCCGTGATGATACGCCTCCACACGAGCCGGGTCTGCCTGGACGGATTCGCCTTCGGTATCATAATTGAATGCATTCCAGTCCCTTCGCAACTCCCTGAAACCCTCATCCGACTGGGAACAGTAGCGGCCCGTAATCATCGTCCGGTCACCGGCCTTGAATACACAGGGCGCGTGAATGAGACGCCCGGAGGAGACGGTCTCCCAGCGCTTCTCCGAAGGGACGTACGTACAGACCATCATCTCCTGATTATTCCCTTCTCCACAACGGGCATAAGCCACCAGTTCGTCGCCTTCTATCATGAGATCGGTCTCGTTACCTTCGATGGCGGGATCGAGCAGGACGCACACCTTCTCCCAGTCGCGTCCATTCGGACTCTGATACAGATCCACGCCAAAACCTGCCTTCCCCTTTTCATCGGTCTTCTTGTTGTACCCCGCCACGACATACTGATCGCGCCATTTTTTCGGACGCCAGAAGGAAGACTCAGCGCATTCAAAAAGATCGCTCCATTTCCCCGGTCCGAGCCGCTCGAAGCCATACGTCATGCGCCGCTTAGCAACTCCTTTTGTATCTCCAAGCGTCAGCGTATATACGAACAAGCGATCATCCACCTGAAGAAATTTGGGGTCCGCCTGATGCTCCACGCCCGGCACCCGCAGGATCGCTTCTTGCTCCCAGGAGATGCCGTCGCTCGACCGGAGCACGATCACCCGCCCGCTCGGTGGCGGAGGCGGACAATGACCGGCCCCGTTCCGAAAGGTGAGATAGAATTGACCGTCGAAGAAGGTCAGATCCGTGAAGGCATTGTGTTTCCAGTCGAGATCGCCGCTCGTGTCCCGATACGCCTTCCGGTAGTCGCACAGGACCGGATTTGGGAAGTCGTTCACTCCGAGAATGGACAACAACTCTCCGGCGATAAAAGACGCCATCCCGGTCTGCGCCACGCCATCGGGAAGCCAGCCCTCGTAGAGATGATCGTAGGCCAACCGGGTATCCAGAAAATAGCGATTGAGATCAATCAAGTCAAGTGATTTCTCATCGGCCAACGTCCGTACCACCTGGACCAAATCCGATAGCCGCTCCTGCCGACGGCGCAGTTCGGTAAGAGTGCAGCCACCAGCCGTCATCCGCTCCGAAAACGGCGTGGGCGTCATCAACACCGGACGGGCGTTCCGGGCCGCGATCCCATCCACGATCTTCTCTAAGTTCTCCCGAAAAGCCTCCGTCTCGACGCCCTGCAAAGCATCCTCCGCGCCGAATTGCACCAGCACGGTATCCGGCGGTTGCGCGAGCACGTCCCGCTCCA
Source organism: Candidatus Latescibacterota bacterium (assembly GCA_030613045.1). Classification (GTDB taxonomy): domain Bacteria; phylum Latescibacterota; class 4484-107; order 4484-107; family 4484-107; genus 4484-107. Next base: position 2,764 of record JAUWMS010000255.1, read on the forward strand.
ACCGAGCCAAACCCTTCGATGAGGTGTCACCTGCAACTCCGGCGTGGATCATCTCGACATCGCCCTCGATCCAGTCCGTGATGATGCGCGCCGTGATCGAGCGCCATGTCTGGGTCTCCCGCACCATGTTGACCGTGGTCGTCCCGTACTGGAAGCAATCGTGAAACACATCTAACTTGGCTGACGTGCCCACGGTCACGGCATCTCCGAAAGCTACGATCTTAGTCTGGCTCATCCTGGAACCCCTTTCTTATCTGTTGGACGCGATGAATCAAAACCGCGCCCTGCCATTGAAATACGCTCCCAACGCTTGAAGCCTCTATTCCCCGAAAACCGAATCCCCGACACGGGTTCGGCTTGGCCGGGTATTTGGAATCCAGCTATCGTCTTCCCCTTACTTCATGAACGATGAGGTTTGCATATTCGGCAATCAACGGAGCCATTTGCCGGAAGCCGATCCTCCCGCCTCCGAGCACAGGGCCGTATGATTCACCATCATCCTTCCAATGGAAGATTTGAAGATCATTGATGGAGAAAGTCACCTCCGCGTCATCCTTAACCACTTGGAGGCGGTATGGCGGCTCAGCGTACGTCGCCGTCGGAATCGGATCAGCACCTTGACAGACGAGGTGAAATCCGTAGCTCTTGCGCATATTACACGTCTGAAAACTACGCTCCTTATTGGCGTTCCGGCGGAAGTAGGAGATATGGAGGGCGTTTATGTCTCCGTGATGATACTGCTGATATTCGCCTGTCCGCAACGCAAGCGACGAATCGAAAAGGTCTTTGCCATCTTTTCCGTTTGCCGCAAACCAGCACATCGCCAGTCCCGGTTCCCGAATGGGGTAGAAATCCCATGACACAGCCATGTCGGACGGGAAGCGTTCCGGGCACCATAACACGTAATTAGCGGCCTGTCCCTCTTCGGGACTGCGCTTGTTTTCGAGACGCATGCGTCCTTGAGGGAAACTGATCGCCGCGTCCCCCTCTAACCGGAAATCCTTTACATCAGACTCACTTGCGAGAGGATTCTCATATAGGATCTGGCCAACTTCATATTGATTCATCGCTTCCTCCTCCTGACTTTGGGATTCTCGATTCAAAACATTTTGGCTTTATCCACCAAACCGAATCCTCGACACATAGATATCACACGGCGTATTCCAATCCCCCGGACATTTGATCTCGGGATAATACTCGTGCATCGAATAGTCGCTGATCACGGTTTCGTCACCGTACTGAACCACGCCCGTATAGCTGCTGTCCCCCGCGCTCAGAAGCTCGGCGACCTGCCGGGCGCGTGTTCCGTCCATCACAAAAATCCCCGTGCGCAAACCGTGGTGATATTTCTCCACCTGTTCCAGATCCACCTCCTCAGCCCCGGGCTCAGCCCGGCCAAATATGCCAAATCCTTTGCCCAACTCGGTGAACTCCTCGTGCGGATAGGCGCACGTCCGGCCGGACACGAAAAGCCGATCCCCGACCTTGAACACGCACGGAGCCTGGACAATCCGCCCGGAGGAGATCGTCTCCCAACGGTTCTCCGACTCGATGAACCGGGACACCAACATGTAATGATAGCCCTCCTTCGGATCGGACCTCGAAAAAGCCATCAATTGATCACCCTCGACCCACAAATCCGTCTCATTCGCGCCCGAAGCCGCCTCGCAGATCGCGGAGTGTTCCTTCCAGTTGCGCCCATCCGGGCTGGTGAGAAGCTTGATCGGAACGTCCTGATTGCTCACCACGTACTGGCCGCGCCATTTCTTGGGCCGCCAGAACGCGCCGGGAGCACACTGGAAAGGTTCGCTCCATTTCCCCGGACCCATTCTTTCAAATCCATAAGTGACCGTACTCGAGGGTTGAGGCGGGATCTGAACGCAGAACGTATACACCCTGAGCCGTCCGTCTGCGTTCAAAAATTTCGGATCGCGATTGTCCAGCCCCTCGGCTTTCAGCACAGCCTCCTCCGACCAGACGATCCCATCACGGGAGCGCAGAACCACGATCACCTCGGATTCGACGGTGGAAGACGTTGGAAGCCCATGACCAGGCCCTTTGCGGAAGGTTAGAAAAAATTCCCCCTCAAAAAACGCGATGTCTGTAAAGGCATGGTGCATCACGTCAGGACGTCCGGGATCGGAATACACCTTCCGGGTATCGCATAGGATCGGCGTGGGAAAATCCTTCACTCCCAGCATCGAGAGCAGGGCTCCGGCGATAAAAGACGCCATCCCGGACTGCGCCACGCCATCGGGAAGCCAGCCCTCATAGAGATGGTCGTACGCCAGCCGGTTGTCCAGAAAATAGCGATGGAGGTCAATCAAGTCAAGCGATTTCTTCTCCGCCAGACTCCGTACCTCC
>JAUWMS010000113.1 GCA_030613045.1 Candidatus Latescibacterota bacterium
TCCTGCAGTTTATCGGAGCGATGTTCGGCCGGTACTATTTTCGGAAGCGCTTCGGAAAGGCGCAATGGGGAGCTTACGCGCCGATCCTGCTGGCGGGCTATTCCTGTGGCATAGGATTGATCAGCATGGTGTCCATTGCCGTCGCACTGATCGCGAAGGCGGTGTCGCACGTAGTCTTCTGATTGCGGATTGCAGGCTATGTAGCCACTAAGAGCACGAAGAACCCCTTGAGAAGTTCTTAGCGGAGCTTAGCGTTCTTCGTGGCTAAATCCGAAATTTTTACAAAAACGGAGGAGCTTATGCTTAAAACAACTTACCTCGCGGCAATGGGAATATTTCTCGCGCTGCTGATGGGATGCGGAGGGGAGGAGGGGCCCTATGAGAAGGGCATGGCGTATTATCGATCCGGCGAGATCGGGAAGGCGATTCTGGAGTTGAAGAAGGCGGCTGAGCAGGATTCGACGATGGAGGTGTGCACCAATCTCGGGGCGATGCTCTATAATGAAGAGAAGGCCAAAGATGCGATAACGCTGTTCTGCAAAGCGGTCGAAGTGGATCCTTCCTCGGTCGTGGGACATCGGAGCTTAGCGTTTGCTTACGCGGAGAAAGGCGTTCTGAATCGGGCGATTCGGGAATACGAGGCCGCGATTCGGCTGGATCCGCAAGACGCGGAGTCGTGCTTCAATCTGGCTTTGGTCTATCATCGCCGGGAGGAGTTGGATCGTTCCATCGCATACAACGAGATGGCGGTGGCGCGAGACCCCCGTTTTGTGGAGGCATACGTTAATCTCGGATTTGACTATGTCGAGCAGGGGATGGTGGATCGGGCGAGGACCTCTTTTGAGAAAGCAGTGGAGATCAATCCGCAATGTGCGAATGCAATCTATGGTGTAGCCCTGACTTATGAGGAAAAAGGACAGAGGGAAGAGGGAAGAGTGTGGTGGCGGAAGTATCTCAAATTGGAGCCGAAGGGAACCTGGGCGTATAAGGTTCGGGAGCGTATGGAAGAGGACAAGTCGTGAATGCAAGAATGATCAATCGACAGAACCACTCTCAAAAGGTTTCTCAGATGAGATGGCGCCCGGCAGTTCGTGCCTCGCAATGACGATAATAAACCTGTTTTGTCGCTACGAACGGAGTGGCGTCCTCTCGTTTTTGCATTTTTTGAAAGTGGCTGAACAGTGAAAATTCATCCCCTTACGTTTTACGCTTCACGTTTTACGGACATCACCATCTGCTTCTACTGTCAAAAATAAGAAAGGAGTCTGTTTATGTCCGCTCCTCCCGAAGCGCATCCCGAAAAGAAATTCACCGGTTTTACCCTGCGTTCGCTTATTTTAGGATGTCTTGCCGCCGCGGTGGTCGGTGTGGGAGATCCTTTTTCCTATAATATCCTGCACTCTTCCCTCCTTGCACACGATTACCTGCCGATGGGCGTAATCTTCCCCTTCATCCTGCTTGTAGCGGTGTTCAACGTAGCGCTCAAGGCGGTTCGGCGGGAGTGGGCTTTGAGGCCGCCGGAACTGTTGGTCGTCTTTGTCATGGGATGGATCGCTTCGACGCTCGTAAGCAACACCACGGGATACATCCTCGGAGCCATCGCCGCTCCCTATTATTTTGCCTCCCCGGAGAACCAGTGGGCGCAGTTTTTCCATCGGCACATCTCTCAGTGGATGGTTTCCGGCGACGATAATAGCGCGGCAAAATGGTTTTTCGAGGGGCTCCCGCCCGGAGAACAGATCCCCTGGAGGCCGTGGATCATTCCGTTGTTCTGGTGGCTGAGCCTCATCTGCGTGATCTTCTTTGTGTGCTTTTGCATGGTGGCGATCCTGAGGAAGCAGTGGGTGGAGAAAGAACGATTGGTTTTCCCTTTGGCCGAGATTCCCATAGAGATGGTCCGGGAATCGGATTCGAGCACGCTCCTTCCGGCCTTTATGCGGGGTAGAGTCTTCTGGATCGGTGTTGCGGTTCCCTGCGCGATCCTCGTATGGAACATGTTTGGGTATTTCAACCCGCTGTTTCCCGCGATCCCGATGAGGAGTTCCTTTAGCGTCGCCCGATCCTTCCCCGCCATCACGACGAACATCTTTTTCCCATTGATCGGCTTTGCGTTTCTGATCAACCTGGATGTATCGCTGAGTATCTGGTTCTTTTATCTATTGGGCGTGATCCAGATCGGCCTATCCAACCGGTTCGGGTTTGCGATGGGGACGGCGGATACGTATTGTTCCAGCAACGTGCCGATGGCGTGGCAGGGATTCGGGGCGCTGATCGTGATGGTGTTGTGGGGACTGTGGATGGCCCGAAGCCACCTGAAGGATGTGTTCCGAAAGGCCTTCGACAAAAAACATCCGGCGGACGACTCCGGGGAACTCGTGTCCTACCGAACTGCCGTTTTCGGATTGATCTTCGGCGTGATTTACATCACCGGCTGGTTGTATAAATCCGGCATGCAGGACATCCGGGTATTGGCGCTCTTTTTGTTCGGAGCTTTCATCCTGTTCCTCGGACTGACTCGTATTGTAATCGAGGGGGGGGTGGTTTTCTTAAGAGGGCCGATGATCTCCCAGGTGTTCACCGTGTACGCGGTGGGTTCTACGTCTATTGCCGGGCCCACCATGACGGCGCTGGCGTTCTCTTACGTCTGGAGCGCGGACATGAAATCCATCTTTATGGCAGCGACGGCGAATACGGCCAAACTCCGCGACTCCATAGGCGGAAACAGAAAACAGATTTCGTATGCCATCGTGATTGCGGTGATCGTCGGCTTTGTCGTGTCTATTTCGTACACCCTCCATATAGCCTACACACACGGCGCGTATAACTTCGGCCGCTATATCTTCCGGGCGGGCGCCACAGTGCCGTTCGACACGATGGTGGCCAAGATGAAAAATCCGTTCGAGGCCTTTCAGGGCGGGTTGCTCTTTCTCGGCATCGGCGGTGTGGTGATGGTGCTTCTGACGTTCCTGAGATACCGTTTTCTGTGGTGGCCGCTGCATCCTCTGGGATTTACCGTAGCTTCCACCCTCCCGATCAACTGGACCGCGTTTTCCATATTTATCGCCTGGGCGGCCAAATGGCTCATTATCCGGTTCGGCGGAGTGTCTCTGTACAGAGCGGCTCGCCCCTTCTTCTTCGGCCTGATCGTCGGCAGTTTCGTGGGCGTGGGCATCTCGTTCGCGGTGGACATGATCTGGTTTCCGGGACAGGGGCACGAGATCTATGGATGGTAATTTTGGACAGGACACGGATGAACACGGATGAGCGGCTTAAAAAAATCCGTGTGGACGCGCTTCCATAGGGAGTGCGAGGACGTCAAAATGGTCCCCATAGACCACCGAGGGAAAAAGATAAAAGCCCCAACGCAAAATCGGATGAGGGCTTTTATCTTTTTTTGCGCGCGTTGCATGCGGCGCGATGAAGATTGAGGAGACATCCTTAAAAAAGAGAACCATTCCTCACCTTTTCATACGGGGCACATAAAAAACGGAGGAACCGATGGTGCGAAAAAGTCTGCTAATAGGCATCCTGATCGGTCTGTTCTGGGCGGGCGTATGTTATGCGGGGCCTTATGCGATTGTGGTTCGGGAAAGGACGATGGCGATGCCGCGATGGGCGACGGTCGTGGATACGCTCCGTGCGCGGCACGATGGGGACGTTCTGGTGTACAAGGAATACAGGGAACTGCAGGATGGGCTGAAAGATCTGGCTCCCACGCACGTCTGCGTCGTGGCCGAACCGATAGATGTGAAGGACTATTTCGTCGCGGGCTTGCACCGTCTTTTCCGGGTCCTGGACGACGATCCTTACGGAGACGCAATCTGGGGAATCGTGACGGGATATACGCCGGAGGACGCGCTGAGGATGGTGCGAGTGGGAAGCTTTCGGGTCCGCAAAATGCTCTCCGGAACCGTGGCGGGCAAAGGATGGCTGCCTTACGTACAGGAAGGCGTCTCCACGGCGGAGGGAGAATACGGCAGGATGTGGGTAAAAACTCCGGACGGGACGATCGTGGATGGACTCGAGTGTCCGAGGGACCGCACCGAATTTTTGGTGAATCAGTTGAACTCGAACGCGTTCGATCTATTCATCACGAGCGGCCATGGGACGGAGCACTCGTGGCAATTGCACTATCCCTATCCCGACGAGGAGGGATTCTTCCGCTCCAGGGGGGGGCAGGTTTACGGGGATCCTTTCGAAGGCCCCGACGTGGAGGTGCATTCCACCAATCCGAAGATCTATTTCGGTCTGGGGAATTGCTACATCGGACGCGCGTGGGGGATGGACTGTATGGCGTTGGCCTGGATGCACAGCGGGGGAGCGTGTATGTACACGGGATACCTGATTCCCGAAGGAAAGAACAGCTATCAGCTCGGAGGCATGCCGGCGTATTTTTTCGTGCAGGATCGCTGCACCTGGCCGGAGGCGTTCTATCTGAACAATCAGGCGTTGCTCTTCGATCTGGAGAACGAGACCCCGGGCGTCCCGGCGATCCCTCATGAGCGGTTCATCTCCGAGCAAAACGGAGCGGTGCTTTATGGCGATCCGGGACTGGACGTGCGTGTGGAGCCGGTGCGGAACCCCCTGTACGAGAAGAAACTCACCATCACGTGGGGCGCACAGCGGGATACGGTGACCGTGAAGATCCGGATGAACGAGGAGGGCACGCCGGGCTTTACGGCCAAATGGGGAAATCGCCATCCGATTGTGCTGCTCCCATTCCGGGCCAGGGAGACGAAAATCGAGCGGACTGATGCTTATGACGCCGTGGTGACGGACAATTTCGTGTTGATGTACGTATGGAAAAAGGGCGACCCGCCGCTTCGGAAGGGAGAGGAACGCGAGGTGGTATTCACGAAAGAAAAGGACTGAAGTCCTCACTGCGAGGTCAGAAGTCAGAAGCCGGAAGTCAGAGGCCACTCACCACTCACCAATCCCCAATCCCCATGATCTTTACTTTGATACTATTTTCCCTCGCCTCCCTTTACTTCGCAGCCGGGATACTCCTGTTCATCGGCACGCTCAGGCTGCGGCGGGGCAGGAATCGGGAGCCGCTCCGGGCTTCGGTGGTGGTGGCCGTTCGGGACGGTCGCGACACCATCGGGGCCTGTTTGAATGCGCTGATGGCGCAATCCTATCCGGAGGAGCGGGTTGAGGTGATCGTGGTGGACGACGGCTCCACGGATGGGACGTACGACATTCTCAAGCGGTACAACGAGCTCCATCGGAATCTGAAAATTATGCGGGTCCAGGAAGGGTTCGGAAAGATCACGGGGAAACAGAGAGCTTTGGCGCAGGGAATTCGTCTGGCACAGGGGGAGATCGTGCTTCATACGGATGCGGATTGCGCGCCGCCTCGGCGATGGATCGAGGAGGTGGTTTCCTATTTCGAGCCGGAGGTGGGCGTGGTTGTGGGATTTGCGTTGCCGTCGAGGTTACAGGGATTTTTTGAGCCGATCCGTGCGGCGGATCTGTTGTTTCTGCAAACCGTGGCCGCCGGATTTGTGGGCTGGGGTCGGCCGCTGAGCGGGATTGGAAAAAATCTGGCGTTTCGAAAGGCGGCATACAGGCAAGTGGGCGGATTCGAGCGGATGGGACTCCAACTCAATGAAGATATGGCCTTGATTCAGAAGATCCGCCGGGAGACGAAGTGGCGGACGGTGGTTATGCAGAGGAGGGATGCCTGTGTACGAATGCAGGGGACGTCATCGCCGAGGGCATTCCTGCTGCGTCGAAAAAGATGGCTGGCGGCGGGATTCCGGAGTCATCCGGCATTATTCGCTACGCTGGGCTTTGTGTTCTGGACGCACGTGATGTTGTTGGTCTCGCTTCCGTTTCTGAGCCATCTTCCCGCGCTTTTGGTGTACTATTCCTATCTCGTGGTGGCGTGTGCGAATTTTGTGCTCATCGCCCAGGGGGCAACCATGACGCGCCGGTACGATCTCGTTCTGGCGTTTCCGATGTTTCAGGTGTTTTTCTGGATCTATACCACGCTTCTCGGCTTCGGCCTGCTATCGCCTGGCGGACGGAAGATGGAATGGCGGGGGAGGACGTACGGGTAAATTTGAGTGTCGGTTTGGAGGACGCGGAGCGTCGGGGTTGCGTTCCCACGCAGAGCATGGGAACGAGATAAATAATGCGTAGGGGCAAACCTCGTGTTTGCCCCTTGTAGCGAGGGCTGTGCAACGAAATTGCACAGCCCTTTCTTTTTATCGAGCGAGGTGGAAAAATATAGAACGGATCAGGGAAAATGTTTCCTGATAAATAGGGATTTCCTTAGAGCAGAGCTAAAGGCGAAGCACTGGGGACAAAGGACGAAGGATGAGGGGGAAGAACCTATTCAACAGGTGGCACAAGGTTTGCTTAGAGGATACACGAGACAGTATAGGTAAACCACCACACCGTTCGGAGAGGAAAGCGGATACATGCCCTCGAACCGAGCTTTATGTCACGGCGGGAAAGAGGAGCAAAAGACACCCGGAGACACCCACGATGAAACACGAAGACCAAACCAAAAAGCAACTTACAAATGAACTGACGGGATTGCGTCAACGGACTGCCGAATTGGAAGCATCCGATGCCAAGACGAAGAAGTCCCGACGAACCTCGAAATCTATGCACTACCAATTGTTCGAGTCCACAGCGGATGCTATAATGCTGCTCAACGAAAAAGGATTTTTCGACTGCAACAGCGCTGCTTTAGAACTCTTTGGATACGGCAGTCGCAAAAAGTTCTGCGCAAAGCATCCGGGGGAACTGTCTCCCCCGATTCAGCCAGACGGCCGTGACTCAATGGACTTCGCCAATAACAACATAGCAATCGCCAGGAGAAAAGGCAATTACCGCTTCGAGCACGTGCACCGTCGTACAGATGGTACGGAGTTCCCGGCCGAAGTGTTGCTGACCTGCATTGAAAGGAAGAGCGGGAAGATTCTCCAGGCAGTAGTACGCGACATCACCGAACGCAAGCGGGCGGAGAAGGAATTGGAGCGGTACGCCGAGGACATGCGCTTTGCCAAGGATCAGGAGGAGGACAATGCGGGCCAGCTCGTCGAGTTGCTCCACGAACTCGAAATTACCAAGGCGGAGGCGGAAGAAGCGACGCGCGCCAAGAGCGAATTTTTGGCCAATATGAGCCACGAGATCCGCACCCCGATGAACGGGGTAATCGGTATGACGGAGCTTCTGTTGGAGACCAAACTCGACGACGAACAACGGGACTATGCGGAAACGGTGAAATCATCCGCCGATGCCCTGTTGACCGTGATCAATGACATCCTCGACTTCTCCAAGATCGAAGCGGGAAAACTCGACTTGTCTCCCATAGACTTCGAGTTGTGGGACTGCCTCGGCGATACCTTGAGCACATTGAATGTGGTGGCGCGGGAGAAGG
>JAUWMS010000056.1 GCA_030613045.1 Candidatus Latescibacterota bacterium
CAGTTGCAAATCCCGGATTGGGGGGTCTTCTGCAAGTTCACCAGTCCGTTGGAGCAGGGCTATCGGGAGACATACACCGACGTAAATGTGCCGGTGTTTATGGAGGGAAGTCTGACGATCTACGTGCAGGTCAACCCAGGAGACTGGATCTTCGGAGACTGCGACGGCATCGTCGTGGTCCCGAAGGACATGGCGGAGGAGGTGCTGATCGAGGCGGAGCAGATCGTGGAGCGGGAGAACGTAGCCCGCGCGAAGATGCGGGAGGGAATGGATCCCCAGAAGGTGCGAGAACAATATAAGGTGGGATGATCGAGGCGAGCGAATTAGGGGCGATCCGGTGGGTCGCCCCTAATTCACTGAGTATGGGGAGGCGAATAATGGATTGGAAATTTAGCGCCAACGCCGCTTTTTTCGGAGCGCAGCGGGATCGCTTCACGCAATATCATCCTCAACGGAGCGGGGCGGAGAAGGTTGCGCTGGTCGCCGAGGTGGATGGTGTGACCGGTATTGAGTTGAGGTATCCCGTTGACTTTCAGGACGTAGCGCTGGTAAAGCGCCTCTTGGAGAAGCACAAATTGGCGCTCTCCGCCGTGAACGTAGATATCAAAGACGCGACTTACTTCCGCTATGGGGCCTTGTCCGCCAGAAGCGCAGAGGCACGTCAGCGCGCGATCACCTTCCTTCGGGAAGCGATGGACATCGCAGCGGATTTGGGCACGGATCTGGTGACGACGTGTCCCTTAGCCGATGGGTACGATTATCCCTTTCAGGTGGATTACGCGTCGGCGTGGGGACATCTCATCGAGACCGTTCGGACGGCGGCAAACTACCGCGCGGATATCAGGCTATGTCTGGAATATCAGCCGCACGAGCCGCATGCCCAAATTATGTTGGGCAACGTAGGTGCGATGCTGCACGTGTGCGCCGAGGTGGGTGCTCCGAATCTCGGCGCCAACCTCGATATCGGGCACTCGCTGGCCGCGGAGGAATCTCCCGCGGAAGCGGCTGCGCTCTCAGATGGCAAAGGGCGGCTGTTCTACGTGCATACCAACGACAACACCGGGGACGGCGGCGACTGGGACATGATTTCGGGCACGGTGCACTTCTGGCATTGGCTGGAGTTGCTTTATACGCTCGACCGTCTCGGCTACGACGGCTGGCTCGGCGCGGATCTCATGGCCAAACACACGGACCCGGTGGCCGTTTTTTCCACGAATACGCGTATGGTGCGGCGCATGACCGGATTACTCAAAAGCATGGGCACGGACAGGATCGCCGGGTTCCTCGAAAAAGATGGGAACATCGCTGAGACGTATGATTATCTCAGCGCCTGCCTTATGCCGGAGCGCGCGGCTTCGTGAGGGGATAAATCCCATCTTGACTTAGAAATGAACCTAACATGCTCACCGCAAAGACCGCAAAGAAAAAACCAGGTTAAGGTTGAGGTTAAGGTTGAGGTTAAGGTTAAGAGGGGCGGGGTTTGGTGGCCTCAAGCTCACCCGTTGTCTTTGAAGTCCTTTGCGTACTTTGCGCCTTTGCGGTGCGGTCTCAGTGAAATGGAGATCGTATGACGGCACGATTCGCCAAAGATAAGTTACTGGACAGCCTGCCCGACGAATGGCACCATGAGGCGCTTCCGGCGATTCAGGAACAGATTCGGCTCAGCCGCCGCAAGGTCTTTGTGCTCGATGACGATCCCACGGGCGCCCAGACGGTTTATGGCGTCCCTGTCCTTACGGAGTGGCCCCTCGAAGCATTGCGGGCCGAACTGGAGAACGACCTGACCGCGTCTTTTTTGTTGACCAATTCCCGGAGCGTGCCGCTTGCCGAAGCCCGTGCGCTCAACGCCGAGATCGGGCGCAGTCTGAGGGAAGCCGCCCGCCAATCGGATCGGGAATTTGCCGTGGTGAGCCGAAGCGATTCCACGTTGCGGGGACATTTTCCCGGTGAGGTGGAAGCGTTGGCAGAGGCGCTGGGGCAGGAGTTCGACGCCTGGCTAATCATCCCTTTCTTTATAGAGGGAGGCCGGTACACCATAGACGACGTTCATTACGTCGCCGAAGGGGAGTGGCTGACTCCAGCTAGCGAGACCGAGTTTTCGCGCGATGCGGCTTTTGGCTACCGCGCATCGAATCTGCGCCGATGGGTGGAGGAAAAGACGGAGGGGCGTGTTCCCGCCGAGTCCGTGGCTTCGATCTCCATTGAGGACATCCGATTCGGGGGACCGCAGCGCGTGGCCAAACGGCTTGCACATCTTGCGCGAGGGAGCATCTGTGTCGTCAACGCGGCCACGATGCGCGACATGGAGGTCTTTACGCTGGGCCTGTTAATGGCTGAGGCGCAGGGCCGACGCTTCCTCTATCGCACCGCGGCCTCATTCGTCCGGGCACGGATCGGGCTGGGCCCGCGCGCCCTCCTCACACGCGCCCAACTGAACGTGCCGGAGGCTGGAGGCGGGTTGCTCGTGGTGGGTTCGCACGTGCTCAGAACCACCAGCCAGGTCAACGCCCTGCTCGCCCAGCCGGGGATGGTGCGCCTCGAACTCGACGTGGAAGCATTGTTGGACGACACCCGCTGGCAAGCTGAGATCGCGCGCATGGCGCTTCAGGCGGATCGCGCGCTGAGACGGGGCGAGGACGTGGTACTCTTCACGAGTCGCCGGCTCATCACCGGCGGAGATGCGGTGAGCAGTCTGTCTATCGGGCAGCGGGTATCAAAGGGGCTTGTCGCCATCGTGCGGGCGATCCCGACGAGACCGCGCTATCTCCTCGCGAAGGGCGGGATTACGTCGAGCGATGTGGCGACGCAGGGATTGGGCGTAAAGCGGGCATTGGTGCTCGGCCAGATTTTGCCTGGCGTGCCGGTCTGGCAATTGGGGCCGGAAAGCCGGTATCCGGGCCTGGCCTATATTGTTTTTCCGGGGAACGTCGGCGGGCCGAGGGCTCTAACAGAGATTGTAAGGGCGCTCAAGCCGGTTTGTAGTAAGACACGATAGCAGGGGGCAGGGCTGTTCAGTTCTAAGAATGGAGGATATTGATTCACCCGGAGAATGCAGAGAAACTCCTTGTGAAAGTGGAAAAGTGGGAGGGCTCTCACCGTCTCACTTTCTCACTTTCCCACTTTCTCACTTTCTCTTCTCTCTTCTGCCTGACACCAAACACGAACCCGCAAAATAAAGTCGGAGGAGCACAAACCACATCCGGACACCAAAGGGAGTCTCCCCATGAAACTCAAACATGCGGTCATGCTGCCTCTGATGGGGCGGCAGGCCGACCGGTTTCACGAGTATCAGCCCGCTCGTGACCTTGCCGAACGGATAGAGATGGTGAAGCGCGTGCGCGGCATGGACGGGGTCGAGATCGTCTATCCCCTGGATTTCGAGGACCCGAACCAAACCGTTGCGATGATCCGGGACGCCGGGCTTTCGGTCTCCGCGGTGAACCTGAACGTCAAGTCCGCCAAAAAGTGGCAGACGGGTTCGTTCACCTCCCCGGATGCCGGGTTGCGCGCCGATGCGGTGGCCGATCTGAAGACGGCGATGGATCTGACGGTTGAACTGGGGGCGTGGATGGTGACGTGCTGTCCGCTGATTGACGGGCACAACTACAATTTTGAGGCCGACTATCTCAAACAATGGCGCTGGTTAGAGGAGGGCATCGCCGAAGCCGCACGGCATCGGGACGATGTGAAGATCAGCATGGAATACAACCTCAACGAGTCCCGGAACTACGTCATCCTCGGGGACGTGGGGCGCACGCTGTATTTGTGCGAGCGGTTGGGCATGCCCAACGTGGGCGTCACCATGGACGTGGGGCACGCGCTCGTCGCCAAAGAGACGCCCGCCGAGGCGCTTTGCCTGTCCGCGGAAGCGGGGCGGCTTTTCTACGTGCATTTCAACGATAATGCCCGCGAGTGGGATTGGGACATGATTCCCGGCTCGGTCAATTTGTGGGATCTCATCGAAATGATGTTTTATCTGGATCGGCTGGACTGGGAGGGATGGGTGGCCTACGATGTGTCCACGCGGGTTGGCGATCCGGTGGAGATGATGGGCACCACCATCTCGGTTATGGAGATGGCTCAGGAGTTGTTGGACAAAATCGGTCCGAAGAATCTCCAGGCATGCATAGAGGAAGGCATCCCCGCGCGCACGTTCGAGCGTTTGATCCGTTCGCTTCTGTGATGGAAAAAAGCCGGACGAAAATGCGGGGAAGAGGGGATTCCATGAAGGGGGGAGCAAAATAAAGTCAACAGCCCACGAATTGAAGTCGTGGGCTGCCAACACCAATCACCAATAACCACTCACCAATAACCACTCACACTTTTACCCGCTTCCCCGTCCGCGCCGATTCCACCAAAGCATCCACCACGCGCATCTCCCTCCGCCCGTCCTCTCCATCGGACTCCGGTTCGTCCCCGGTGGCCACACACCGCGCAAAGTGCGCGATCGCTTTTCCGAAAAGATCGTGCGGCCCGAACGCCTCCTCTCTCCGCGTGCCCTCCACCTCTACCAGTAGCGATGCCGCCTTCGAACGGTGCCACGGATCGTACAGTTGCGTCCGAATCTGGCCCCGCTCTCCGAATAGTTCGCAGCCTCCCCAACTCATTCCAAAACTGCCGACGAACACGCCCAGAGCGTCCCCGGAAAAACGCAGCTCGCCGTTGAAGGTCTCATCCACATCCACAGGCAGCCTGGGTGTGATGGCGGTCCCGGACACCTCCACCGGTTCCTCCCCGATGAACCACCGGAACATATCCACTCCATAGATGCCCAGATCCATCAGCGCGCCGCCGCCCGTCTCCGGCCGCAGACGGATGCCGGCCCCGGGGGGGATGCAAAACGAAAGCCCGGCCCGCATATAGCGGATGGGTCCGATCTCGCCGGATCGCACGATCTCCAGCGCCCGACGGTGCATGGGATCGAGACGCCACGGGAAACAGGTCATCAGCTTGACCCCCTGCTCCCGGCAGACCGCCACCATCTCGGCCGCCTCCGCCTCGTTCATCGCCAAGGGCTTCTCACACAATACGTGGATGCCGCGTTGCGCCGCCTTAATCGTGTACTCCCGGTGCAGATGATTCGGGAGCGGGATGTACACCGCATCCACGTCGCCAGAGTCTAAAAGTGCTTCGTAGCTCCCGTAGAATCGTTCGCCTCCGAAGGCGCGAGCTATCTCCACCGCCCTGGCCCGATCCCGACTGGCCACCGCGGCAAAGACGCTCCCTTCGGTTTTTTGCAGCGCCGGAAAGAAAAGATGCCGGGCGATGCGCGCACAGCCCAAAACTCCCCATCGAATTTTATCCATCGCTTTTCGTTCCCTTTTCATCAAGTTCCGGATTGAAATAATGCCCTGAGTGCCTCTGCCCATTGCGCACGGGAACGATTTTCCGCGATGCAAACGGGTGCGGAACGCCGCACAAATCCTCTATCGTCAGGGTTTGGCGAAGTATAATGAATTCTTCCCTCTTTCACAAGAAAAAAAGGGACCGGTTTCCAAAAAAATTTTCAGGTTGCTTTTTAGGGCGTACATGTGGTATATTTAGACAGTCCGGAACGGCCGCACGATCCTGTATTCCTGAACCCTGATCTTTCCTGATTGCAATCAGCAGATAAACCGACAGTTCGCCACGAAAGCGCAAAGACACCAAGAGAACGATTTTCTCCGTGTCCGGACGTCTTCGCGGCGGGGCTGTCTTTCAAGGAGAACCACCTATGCAAGCACAATACGATGTCATCGTCATCGGCGGCGGGCCGGCGGGTTTGACGGCCGGATTATACACGAGTCGGGCGGGACTGCGCACCCTTTTGGTGGAACAATTGATGCCCGGCGGACAGGCCGCCACGACGGACATGGTGGAGAATTATCCGGGTTTCCCGGAGGGAATCGCCGGACCGGAATTGATGCAGCGCTTCGAACAGCAGGCCGTTCGGTTCGGCCTTGAAATTCGCATGGCCCAAGTGCAGGCCATCTCGGTGCGAGGACGGGATCGGGTAGTGTCGCTGGGGGACGAGGAGCTTGTCGCCGGGGCGTTGATCATCGCCTCCGGAAGCAGCCCGCGCAAGTTAGGTGTTCCGGGCGAAGAGGCATTCCGGGGCCGGGGCGTATCCTATTGCGCCACGTGCGACGGGCCGCTCTATCGGGACGCTGTTCTGGCGATGGTGGGAGGCGGCGATTCGGCGGTCAAGGAGGGGATCTTTCTCACCAAGTTCGCCCGGAAAGTGTTTCTGATCCACCGGCGGGATGAGCTTCGGGCCTCCGGGGTAACGCGGGACCGCGCGCTGAGCAATGAAAAGATCGAGTTCGTATGGGATTCCGTGGTCGAGGAAATCGTGGGAGAACAGACGGTCTCCGGGGTCCGGGTCCGAAACGTCAAGACACGCGAGCAATCCACCTTGCCGGTGGACGGCGTATTCATCTTCGTAGGCACCGAGCCGAACACCGGCTTCGTGAAGGGGATTCTGAAACTCGACGAAAAGGGAACCCTCGTAACCAACCGGGATACCCAGACGTTGGTTCCGGGCATTTTCGCGGCCGGCGATGTGCAGGAGGCCTTCGCCCAGCAGATCGCGGTGGCCGTGGGACATGGCGCACAGGCGGCGATGATGGCGGAGCACTATCTCGCCGAACAACGGGATGGGTGAGCAGGAAAGAGCACGAACCCCATTCACCACGGATAACCACGGAATAGCACGGACTCATTCCGATGCATTCCGTGAGACGCCGCGGCAAAAAAGCCACTTGCAAAAGCCCGAAAACTGAGGGGACTCAACCCTGCTCGCAAGGACAAAACGACTTTGTTATTATCATTGCGAGGCGCGAAGCTCCGAAGCAATCTCATCTGAGGATAGTTTTGCAAGTGGCTCAGAAGAACCGGTTTTTTTGTTGACATTACGCCCTTTTTTCGCTATACTATTCGTAATGTGGCGTAACGCGCCATCTCACGCTTCACGCTTCACGCTTCACGCTTCACGCTTTACGTTTCACGCTTTACGTTTTAGTTTTTAGTTTTTAGTTTTTAGTTTTTTACAGACTTCTCTGCGCGCTCCGCGTCTCCGCGGTGCGTCTCCGTTAGCATTCAATCGAACGAGGAGGAGGACAATCGCCATGAGCGATGAACACAAGACCTATCGAATCGTGGCCGGACTGGTATTTGTAATCGCATTCGGCGTCTATTTGAAAACGATGGCTCCGACGACCTCCTTCTGGGACTGCGGAGAGTACATTGCGACTTCGTATATTCTCGGAGTGCCGCATCCACCGGGCGCGCCGCTCTATATATTGATCGGACGCTTGTTCACCTTTCTTCCTTTCTGGGAGGAAATCGCGCGGCGGGTCAATCTGATCTCAGTGCTATCGAGTGCGTTGACCGTACTGTTGACGTATCTGATCACGGTGCGGTTGATCAAACTGTGCAAGGGAAAGTTAGACACGTTTTCGGATCGCGTGACAACCTATGTAGGAGGCGCGGTAGCCGCGTTGAGTCTGGCGTTCTCGGACACCTTCTGGTTCAATGCGGTGGAGGCGGAGGTGTATGCGCCTTCGATGCTGCTTACCGCGTTGGGAATCTGGCTGGCGCTGCTGTGGATGGAGAAACATCGCATATCGGAAGGCAACCGGCTTTTGTTGCTCGTGGTATATTTGTTCGGATTGGGCGGCGGCGTGCACCTCTTGTGCTGGCTGACGATTCCAACGATTTTGATGCTGATGGTCTTCACGGATACGAATCCGCTGAAAAACGGGCGATTGTGGGTGGCTGTTCCGGTGCTGTTCGTGTTGGGATATTCGACGTATTATGTGTTGATGGTCCGGGCGGGATTGGACCCGACGATCAACGAGAACGATCCGGCGACATGGGAAAGTTTCAAGTATTTCCTCCAGAGGAAGCAGTACGGGGAAGAAAGCACGCTGTTGAGCATGCTGGATCGGAGGGCGGATTTCTGGGGATATCAGGTCTGGAATATGTACTTCAAGTATTTCTTCCAGCAGTTCCCGGTGACTTTGGTGAACTGGACCGCGACCTTTCGCGCGGCTACGGCAAATACCCCGATGCTGGTGAAAATTCCGCTCATTCCTCTGGCATTGGGATTCGGAGGGATGATCCTGCAATGGCGGAAGGATCCGAAGCGGCTTCTGGCCTTCCTGGCCCTTTTTGTGATTATGGGATTGGGACTGGCGGTCTATCTGAATATGCCCGATCCGCAGCCGAGGGAGCGGGATTACGCGTTCGTGGGCGCCTTCTGGACGTTTGCGCTGTGGATCGGAATCGGCGCGACGGGGGTTCTGGATGTCCTAAAGGAAAAAATCCGCGAGCGTGCGGGACACACGGAAAGCCGAGGGACTCCGTGGGCGGTACTGGCCGGAGCGGTTGTTCTCCTAACCATGCCGGCCTATCTTCTCGGGGTGAATTATCATTCGCACGACCGAACGGATAATTTTATCGGACACGACTATGGGTATAATATGCTGATGTCGTGCGAGCCCAATGCGATTATTTTCACGAACGGCGATAACGACACCTTTCCGCTGTGGTTCCTCCAGGAGGTGAAGGGGATCCGGAAGGACGTGCGGGTGGTCAATTTGAGCTTGCTGAACACGAAGTGGTATATCAAGCAGTTGCGGGATTATGAGCCGAAGGTGCCTGTTTCCTTCAGTGATCGCTACATTGACGAGAAGTTGGAGAGTGGTAAGCCCTGGACTTCCGAAGAGATGACTGCGGCGGGCATTACATGGAAACTGGCCGGATGCGGAACGTATCAGGCCAGGCAGGGAGATATCCGATATTTTCGGACGCAGGATCTGATGGTGATCCGGATCATCCAGCAAAACCAATGGAACCAGCCGATCTACTTTGCGGTGACCGTGTCGCGGGAGAACATGATCGGTCTGGAGAATTATCTTCGGATGGAGGGCATGGTGTATCGCCTCGTGCAGACGGAGGGGGAAAATCAGCTTGACCCGGAGCGGACGCGCCATAACCTGTTCGAGGTGTATCAATATCGAGGGATCAAGGATCCAAAAGTGTACAAGGACAAGAACACGACCAAGTTGTTGATCAACTATCGGGCGCCCTACTTCAAGTTGGCGTTGACGTACCAACAGCAGGGGAAGATGGATCTGGCGTTTGAGACGCTGGAACGTTGCGAGGAAGAGATGGACCTAAGCTGGCAGGGCTATTACACTATCGTTCAGATGGCGCATAAGGCGGGCCGGAATGAGGAGGGGCTGAAATATCTGAGGCAAATGGTGGCCCTGGCGGGAGAACGAAATCCGGGAAACCTGATGTCGTTTGCCTATTATGCGAATGCGCTGGGCGACCCGGATGAGGCGATCCGCTTGTATCAAAGGGTGGCGGAGCTCGATCCGGCGTCCCCCAAGCCTTACTATCCGATGGCCGCGCTGTTGGAGAAACAGGAGGATTATGTCGGGGCGTTGGCTGCGGTAGAGCGATTGACCCAATTCTATCCGAAAGAAGAGCGTTTCAAGCAGGAAATTGAGCTGTTGACAAAGAAG
>JAUWMS010000350.1 GCA_030613045.1 Candidatus Latescibacterota bacterium
GCTTGATTACTTGGTGTCCACGAGCATGAACGGGGTATCACTCAAATTTCCAAGGAGCTTTTGGTAACGCTGGCCTAACACATCTTTTTGTCCACGATGTATTGGCACAAAAAAGTGTCCACGATGTATTGGCACTTATCAGCTAAAGCCTAAACTTCGGAGCTCCGGAATTAACCCTTTAGGGTTTCACGTGCCTCGCCACTTCTTGAGGTTCCCGGATTGAACGTACTGATTTTTCGTGCACTCAGTTTTCCAAAACCATGAAGGGAGCGCTTTAGCCTCGATGTCCGTAGGAGGACGAGGTGACGGGATTAGTGAACTCAGTGGTGTCATCCGTGTCATCAGTGATTCTGGAGGTTGAGCTAAGTGAAAAACTCGTATCATAAGCCATTTGCGGTTCGGTATGGAAATGCTCATTGTTTTCGAGGAGAGAGGTGACCCATGAAAAAACTTTCTCACAAATTCGATTTTTGCGTGGTCGGCGGAGGTATGGCCGGTCTGTGCGCCGCCATAGCCGCGGCTCGGAAGGGGAGCCGGGTGGCGCTTGTGCATGACAGGCCGGTCTTCGGAGGGAATGCTTCCAGCGAGATCCGGATGCACGTGTGCGGGGCGGATCGGAGCAATCAGATCCCCAATATGCGGGAGACTGGAATTTTGGAAGAAGTGCGGTTGGAAAATCTGCGCCGCAATCCTCAGCGCAGTTTCTCCATCTGGGATACGATTCTTTATGAGAAGGTACTATTCGAGCCGAATCTAAAGGCCTTTCTGAACTGTTCCTGTTTGGATGCGGAGATGGACGGGGATCGGATTCGCTCCATTACGGGCTGGCAATTGACGACGGAGACCTATCATACGATCGAGGCTGAGGTGTTTGCCGACTGCTCCGGGGATGGGATATTGGTTCCTTTGACCGGCGCGGCGTTTCGCATCGGCAGGGAGGCCCGAAGCGAATACGGGGAGTCCTTCGCGCCGGAGAAGGCGGATCAAAAGACGATGGGGATGACGTGTTTGTTTGAGGCACGGGATACCGGGGAACCGCAGCCCTTTGAGCCTCCTTCGTGGGCGTATGATTTTCCGAGCGATGAAGATTTGCCGCACCGCTGGCACGGGTATCCGGGGATGGGCTATTGGTGGATCGAGCTGGGCGGGGAGCAGGATTCCATTCACGATACGGAGCAGATCCGGGATGAGTTGCTCAAGATCGTGTTCGGCCTCTGGGATCATCTGAAGAACCACGGGGATCATGGCGCGGAGAATTGGGCGCTGGATTGGATTGAGTTTCTGCCGGGCAAGCGGGAGAGCCGGCGCTACGTCGGCGCTCACATGCTCACGCAGAACGATATCGAGTCGGAGGGGCGTTTTGAGGATATGGTGGCCTATGGGGGCTGGACGATGGACGATCATCATCCCGGCGGTTTCCGGCACAAGGGGAAGCCCACTATTTTTCATCCTGCCCCGTCTCCTTACGGGATTTCGTATCGGTGTCTCTATTCTAAGAACATCGCCAATTTAATGTTTGCGGGTCGGTGCAGGAGCGCCACCCACATGGCGATGAGTTCGACGAGAGTGATGGGAACGTGCGCGGCGATGGGACAGGCGGTCGGAACAGCGGCGGCTATGGCGATCCGGAATGGGATACCCGCCGGAGAGGTCGGGAAGCAGCACATAAAAGCGCTTCAACAGACCTTGCTGCGGGACGACTGCTATCTGGCATGGTTGAGACAGGAATTTTCCCCATTGACCTGTCAGGGGGTATTACGCGCCTCCTCCGGCGATCCGGAGCCGTTGCGCGACGGGATAAACCGGCCCGTCGGGGAGGATCTTCACGCCTGGGAGGGAAAGGTCGGCGATAGCATTGAGTACGAATTTTCCCGTCCTCAACGGGTCTCAGAGATCAGCCTGATTTTCGATAGTGCTCTGTCGAAACTTATCGCGATGAGCCATCACGGGGACTACGGCCAACTGACTCAGGTGCCTCCTGAGATGGTGCGGGATTTCCGTATCGAGATTTGTACCGAAGAAGGATGGAAGCCGTGGCGAACGGTCGAGGGAAATGTTCAGCGTCTGGTGCGGGTCGAGTTGGGCCTTGAGGTCATGGGAGTCCGGGCGGTGTTTGATGCTACCTGGGGAGCGGATCGGGTCAGGCTCTATGCGTTTTACCTCGATTAAGAGCCTATCCGAAAACTCCCAAATGTCATTCTGAGCGAAACGAAGAATGACAAAAACAGGTTTTCGGATTGGCTCTAAGTGGATGGACAAAATTAACCTACAACTGTACCACGGAGGCACGGAGAATCTCTAGACAAGGGGGTGCAGTGCTTTTGGTTCTTTCGTGTATTTCGTGTATTTCGTGGTGGGAAAAGGAAAATAATTCTGTCCGAGAACTTAGTTTGAGTTTTATTTGACGTTCTCAACTGGCAAGTTGCACCGTTAGAGGGATTACCTGAGTATTTGCTGTTGGTTGGCAGAAAAAAGGAAGGCTAATCGGGATGTTTTCAAGTCTCCCTGACAGGCCAACCCCTACCGCGAATGCCGCTAATTTTCGCTAATAAGTAAAGAAGCCTTTATTCGCGGTCGTTCGCGGTATTCGCGGTGGGATTTTTCCCAAGTGAATTTCCCGGCAGAATGAAACATGCCGGATATTTTCCCTATTCAACGGAACGAATGCCGAAGATTGGAGTTTTCATGTTACCTGATAAGGATGGACATTTCGGAATTTACGGAGGACGGTTTGTGCCGGAGACGTTGATGCCTGCGCTCGAGGCGTTAGAGCGGGCGTACGCTGGAGCTAAGGAGGATCCCGCGTTCGAGGAAGAGTTGAAGTATTATTTGAGAGAATACGTGGGACGTCCCACGCCGTTGTATTTTGCGCGGCGGTTGACGGAGCGCCTCGGGGGGGCGAAGGTGTATTTGAAGCGGGAGGATCTGTGTCATACCGGGGCGCATAAGATCAACAATACGTTGGGGCAGGTGTTGCTGGCAAGGAGGATGGGGAAGCGGCGGATCATTGCGGAGACGGGCGCGGGCCAGCACGGGGTGGCCACGGCTACGGTGGCGGCGATGTTCGGGCTGGAATGTGAGGTTTATATGGGTACGGAGGATATGGAGCGGCAGGCGCTCAATGTGTTTCGGATGCGTTTGATGGGCGCGAAGGTGACGCCGGTGGATGCGGGGAGCCGGACGTTGAAGGATGCGATCAACGAGGCGATGCGGGATTGGGTGACGAACGTGGAGACCACGCACTATCTATTAGGTTCGGTGTTGGGGCCGCACCCGTATCCGATGATGGTGCGGGATTTTCAGCGGGTGATCGGACGGGAGGCCAAAGAGCAAGTTTTGGAGCAGGAGGGACGCCTGCCGGATCACCTCGTGGCTTGTGTGGGCGGCGGGAGCAATTCGATCGGGTTGTTCTACGAGTTTCTGGACGATGCGTCGGTGCGGATGACGGGGGTGGAGGCCGGTGGGTTGGGGATCGCGTCGGGGAAGCACGCGGCGCGGTTTCAGACGGGAAGTCTGGGGGTGTTTCAGGGTGGGAAGATTTATATTTTGCAGGATGAGGACGGGCAGATCGCGTTGACGCATTCGGTGTCCGCGGGGCTGGATTATTCGGGCGTGGGACCGGAACATTGTCTTTTGAAGGATCGGAAGCGGGTGGAATATACGTACGTGACGGACGAGGAGGCATTGGAGGCGTTTCGCTTGTTGAGCGAATTGGAGGGGATCATTCCGGCGCTGGAAAGTGCGCACGCAGTGGCCTATATTCAGAAGCTGGCGCCGAAGATGAGGAAGGATGAGATTATACTCGTGAATCTTTCGGGCAGAGGGGATAAGGATGTTCAGCAGGCGGCGAAATTTATGAAAGAGGAGATTGGTTGATCTTTGTAAGCCTGTGTGGAACATAGGTAACCTCCCGCAGGTTGCGAACCTGCGGGAGGTTAAGTGCCCTCTGACTTCTGACCTCTGGCCTCTGACCTCTGGCCTCTGACCTCTGGCCTCTGACCTCTGACCTCTGGCCTCTGATCTCTGGCCTCTGACCTCTGACCTCTGGCCTCTGGCCTCTGATCTCTGACCTCTGGATTTTGAGGGTTCTTATGAATCTGAAAA
>JAUWMS010000450.1 GCA_030613045.1 Candidatus Latescibacterota bacterium
CCGTTGTTTTTTCAGCAGACCAACACGATCTCTCACTTGCTGCCGGACGGCGTGGGCGGATTTATGGAGTTCGCCAAGGGGCGGGTGGTGATTCCCTGCAACGGCTCGCTGCCGGATTTTGCGCGGGTGATCCGGCACGAATTGGTGCACGTATTTATGTATGACAAGATCATCACCACTCTGAGGCAACACGACATCTATCCGATCCACGTGCCGCCGTTGTGGTTTACGGAGGGGTTGGCCGAGTATTGGTCCAGAGGCTGGGATTCGGAAGCGGATATGGTGATGCGGGATGCGGTTTTCTCCGAGCAGGTGGTTCCCATCCAAAGGCTGTGGCAGATTCGGGGATCCTTCAAGATGTACAAAGAGGGCCAGTCCATCGTGCGGTTTATGGCGGAGCGTTATGGGGAGGACAAGTTGGCGTTGCTGTTCGACAACTGGTGGCGAAGCGACCGATTCGACGCGCTGTTCCGGATCACGATGGGAGAAAAACTGTCCAAGTTCGACAAAGACTGGCAATATGCCCTGAAAAAACATGTTCTTCCACGGATCGGAGAGGGCGATATGCCCGGCCGGACGGCGGAGAAATTGACGCCGGAGGGGATGAACCTCAAACCGGCGGTCGTTCCGGGTTCTCCGGATAGCACGGACGAAGGCGCGATCCCCTGCGATTTTGTTTTTCTGTCCAATCGTACGGGATATGCCAACATCTATCGGCAGCAGGTGGGCAAGCAACGAGACGGGAAGAAAGCGGACCCTGAGCGCGTGGTGAAGGGGGAGCGCACCGCGGATTTCGAGTCGCTTCATTTGTTCAGGAGCAAGTTGGGCGTCTCCCGCGATGGACGCTTGGCGTTCGTGTCAAAAAGCGGGGAGCAGGACGCGCTCTATGTGTGGGATTTGGAGGGACATAAGCAGATTTTTAAGTGGGTGTTTCCGGAGTTGATCTCGATGTCGTCGCCCTCGTGGTCACCGGATGGAAAGCAGATCGTGCTGTCGGGCCTGACTCGCGGAGGAGAGTCCGATCTATACGAAGTGGACGCGGATCGCGGGACGCTCGAACCAATCACGGACGATGTCTATTGTGATCGGGATCCGGATTGGTCGCCGGATGGGAAAGAAATCGCCTTCAGTTCGGATCGAGGTTCCGATGGACAGGCGGGATTTCGCAATCTATTTGTGTACGACATCGAGGATGGCGCCGTTCGCGCTTTGACGCAGGGGGCGCACCACGATACCGCCCCCTCGTGGTCCCCGAACGGAGCACGCATCGCGTTTAGCTCGGACCGGGCGGGCGCGTTCGATCTCTATCTGACCGATCCTTCGAAGCTCAGGACAGGTGAACAGGAGCGGATCTGGCCGGTGACGAAACTTTTGACCGGGGCGTTCGATCCGGATTGGCTGCCGGATGGTAAGGGGCTTCTCTTCACCGCGTTCGAGGGATATACCTTCGGGATCTATCGCTTGACGCTGGAGGAAGATCAACTGCTTCCCCCGGAAGAAGCGATGACCGCGTTCCCGGATTCAGGGAATTTGGCGACGGCGTGGAATCCGGAAAAAATCTCCGGAGACGTCGTGCGAAAGGCGGCCCGGTATAAGCGGCGATTCGGTCTGGATATTGCGCAGAGTCAGGTCGCCAACGATCCGGAGGTGGGTATGAGCGGCGGGGTTCAATTGGCCATGACGGATATGTTGGGCGATCACCGCTATTATATGCTGCTCTCCTCCGCCGGAGGCCGGAAAGAGGAGGTGCTGAAAAACGTCAACGCGGCCCTCTCCCGGGTGGATCTGTCGCGGCAGATGAACTGGGCCGCGGGGCTGTTTCACCTGTCGGACCGTTATTTCAGCCGTTACGAGGGGGATTTTCGGGAGCGGCGATATGGGGGATACCTGTCTGTCCAGTATCCCTTCTCAAAATTTCGCCGGGTGGAGAGCAGCCTGGTGCTGAGAAACTCGGATAAGGAGTGGTACTCCGGAGAGCGGCGGAAGGCGCTTCTGTTCTCGCAATTTGTCGGATACACGGTGGATACGAGTTTGTGGGGGCCGGTGGGACCCATAGACGGCTGGCGGTACAACGCCACCGTGGGATACACGCTCAATCCGAGTCGCGGAGGCGTTCACTACGTTACGGCGCTTTTGGATTGGAGACAGTATCTGCGGATTTCGGCACGCTCCGGCTTTGCGGTGCGCCTGATGGGACGCTCAAGCTGGGGTAAAGAGGCGCAGTGGTTCTATATGGGAGGCAGTTGGACACTTCGGGGATACGACCGGGCCTCGCTGTGGGGGCGTCATCTCGCGCTCTGGAACAACGAGCTTCGGTTTCCGCTTATTGACAACCTGTTGATCCGGTTCCCCTTCGGCGCCCTGGGCTTCCGGGCCATACGGGGCGCGCTATTTGTGGACGTGGGCAATGCGTGGACCAATGACTGGCAAGGATTGTTGGGCAGCTTCGGCATCGGGATGCGCGTGCGCGTGGCCAACGTGCTCGTGCTGCGCTTCGACCTTGCCAAACGAATGGATTCCCGGCGAATTGGAGGTCCCACGCACAGCGAATTTTTCTTTGGGTGGAGCTATTGAAAAAAGACAAAATAATATCTCACCGCAAAGACCCCAGAGGTCAGAAGTCAGAAGTCAGAAGTCAGAACCCCAGAAGTCAAAAGCCGGAGGTCGGAACCTCAGAAGTCAGAAAGCGTGCGGCTGATCTCCGGTCTTTGACCTCTGATCTCTGGCCTCTGACCTCTGTAGTTGGTGTTTGTTTCCTGTTTTTTGCCCTGTCGTGCTCCGGGGCTTTGTATTTTGCGGATTGGGGCACGGAGGAAGCGGATGTGGGTTGGGAGCAGTATGGAGGGAACGAGGCGCGCACGGGATACGCATCGGGGGGCGTGGATCCGCCGCTGAAGTTGCGGACACGGATGAAGGCGGGGAGTGCAATTATGGCCTCTCCGCTGGTGCGAGGCCGGGCGGTCTATGCGGTTGGCGTGGATGGAAGGGTGCGCGCGTGGGACCGAAAGACCGGAGCGTCTTTGGGGAAATGGCGAAGTAAGGGGAAAATTCTGGAGACCCCGGCCTTCTGGAATGGGCTGTTGGTGCTTCCGAAGTGTGGGAAAAAGGCAGAACTGGTAGCTCTGGATATGCTTTCCGGGAAAGTAAGATGGTGCCTGAAGAGGGAACCGGTCTCCGCTCTGCTCGTTGCGGGGGATCGGCTGTTTGTGACGACGGAATCGGGCGCGGTCATCGGCCTGAATGCGGCGGACGGGACGGAGCGCTG
>JAUWMS010000285.1 GCA_030613045.1 Candidatus Latescibacterota bacterium
TGTGAACGCCGAAAGTTAGCGTGGGACGATCCGCGGGGGACGGCTATCTATACCTGTGGCTGTGCCCAGCGGGTGACGTTGGATAATGGGGCCGTCGTCGTTCCCCTTTCCTTTGGGCCGTTGGGACGGACGGACCGCGGCGTGGGATCGGTGCTTTGCGCGTTCGACGGAGCGCGTATGACCGTTCTCCAGTCCGGCAACGAGCTTCGCTTGGCCGTAGGACGGGGCTTGCTTGAGCCGAGCCTCACGCGTTTGGACGGGCGGTTCTATATGACCATCCGCGCGGAAGACGCGCAGGGGGACGTGAGCGCCTCCGAAGACGGGGTGCGCTGGGTCGAGCAACAGCCCTGGCGTTGGGACGACGGGGAAGCCCTGAGCATGTCCACGACACAGCAGCGATGGCTCACCCACAGCGAGGGGCTTTTCTTGGTGTACACGCGCAAAGCGGAGGAGAACGTCAATGTGTTTCGCTGGCGTTCGCCCCTGTACGTGGCGCAGGTGGATACGCGGACGCTGCGGCTTATTCGATCCACCGAACAGGTGGCCTTACCCCTGATCGGAGATGGTGTGAACGATCCCGATCACGTGGCGCGTATGGGGAATTTTCACGTGGTCAATGCCGTGCCGGAGGAGTCCTGGGTCACCGTGGGAGAGACGCTTCCGCACGATGATTGGAGGGGGAATACGCTTCTTGCGCGGATTCGTTGGTCGGTGCCGAACAGGCTGGCTTCGATTTAACTTCCGCCGTGCGCCAAGCTGCACGGTTCGGCGGTCATGGCTGGAATTTGCCCCCGAGCCGTACCATTTATGTCATGGCGGAAGAGCAGGAGGAGTGCTCCTGGGAGAGCTGTTTGGACGAAGGATCGTGGGGAAGCATCGAGGCGTTCTTCAGATAGCGCGGCTGCCCGAAAATGTCGTTGCAGGACGATTTCGTGCACTCGAAGCATCGAGCGGAGTCAGCCGCATCGTTTTCAGGAAGAGGCACGGGAATGGCCAAAAGCACCATAGGGGCACTATACGATCCGGACCGGTCCACGGAACGGGAGCGTCCCCTGTTCATGGTTCCGGTCACGGCGGGTTTCCCTTCTCCGGCGGAAGATTACATAGAGGGCAAACTGGATCTGAACAAGCATCTCATCAAGCATCCGGCGGCCAACTTTTTCGTGAGGGTCACGGGCTATTCCATGATAGACGCGGGGATCCATCCCGGAGACATCGTGATCGTGGATCGTTCCATAGAGCCGGTGGACCGGAAAGTCGTGATCGCGGTGCTGGACGGGGAGTTGACCCTGAAGAGGCTGCGCATCACGGAGGACGAGCTTTCGCTGCTGCCTGAGAACGAGGATTTCGAGTCCTTGCGGATCACGAAGGAAATGAATTTTGAGATCTGGGGGGTGGTGACGAGCGTCATTCACCTCCTCTGATCAAGGGAATGATCCCTATGTCTGGTATCTTTGCACTCGTGGATTGCAACAATTTCTACGTTTCCTGCGAACGGGTCTTCGATCCGAAATTGGTTGGACAGCCGGTGGTCGTGCTCTCCAACAACGACGGGTGCGTGGTCTCCCGGTCCAACGAAGCCAAAGAACTGGGCATCAAAATGGGCGTTCCGGAGTTTGAGATACACGAGCTGCTCCAGGACCGGGGCGTGCACGTCTGTTCGTCCAACTACGCGCTATACGGAGATATGTCCCGGCGGGTGATGGCCACGCTTTCCGATTTCACGCCGGATGTGGAGATCTATTCCATTGACGAAGCCTTTCTAAATCTGTCCGGTTTCGGGCGAAGCGATCTGTCCGGGTATGGGCGCAGGATGAAAGCCACGGTGGAACAATGGACGGGGATTCCCGTTTCCATCGGCATAGCCCGGACCAAAACGCTGGCCAAGCTGGCCGCGCACATCGCCAAAGGATCCGAAAAGGCGGAGGGCGTGCTGAACCTGATCGAGTCGCTCTATCAAGACCGGGCGCTCGAGCACACCGAGGTGGGAGAGGTCTGGGGCGTGGGACGCAATTATGCCCGTTTGCTCCGGGAAAGGGGCATACAAAATGCGTTGCAGCTCCGCGATGCGGACGATTTTTTTGTGAAGAAGCACATGGGCGTGTCCGGACTCAAGATGGTTCGGGAGCTCAGAGGGATTTCCTGCTATTCCCTCGAATCGGCCCCCCCTCCGAAGAAAGGCATCACCGTATCCAGATCGTTCAAGACGGCCATCGAAACGCTTGAGCAATTAGAGGAGGCCGTTGCCAACTACGTGTCCGTCGCGGCCGGGAAGCTCAGAAAGGAACGTGCGGCCGCGGGAGCGCTCACCCTTTTTTTGAGGACGAATCGGTTCAAAAAAACAGGCGTTTACGCCAATTCGCATACCACGGACCTTCCGGTTCCCACGAGCGATACTTCGGAGTTGATCCGGTATGCGCACGAGGGCCTTCGGAAGATTTACCGGGAGGGCTTCCGGTATAAAAAGGCAGGCGTCATGATGCACGATCTGATTCCTGAGAATCGGATTCAGTCGGATCTTTTTGATCGCGTGGATCGGACGCGTTCCGGGAAACTGATGCGGACGCTCGATGACATCAACGCCGCGATGGGTCCGGGAACCCTGAAATACGCGGCAACGGGCGTGGACCCGAATCCACGCTGGAAGACCGTGGCCGAGAAACGCTCGCCCTCCTATACCACAAACTGGGGCCAACTGCCCGAAGTGTCCTGAAGGGGGTGCGCGGACGAACCTTTTTTTGGAGGCGTAACACTATGGACTATATGGAAATCTCGGAACGGCAGCGGTTATACCGGGCGGGCGGCATCATTATTCGGGAAGGGGATTCGGAGCAGACGATGTTCATTTTGAACCGGGGAACGCTGGGGGTATTCAGGGAAGGGAAACTGATCGCTCAGATCGAGGAGGAGGGCGTGCTTTTCGGCGAGATGAGCGAGCTTTTGGGAGGTGCGCGGACAGCCACAGTAAAGGCGTTGAGCGACTGCCTCGTCACCGTTTACACCGGAGGTATTGATCGAATCGTCCGGGATTTTCCAGAGATCAGCAAAAAGCTGATCCAAGTCCTCGCCGAACGGCTCAAGGATACGACAGACCGATATTATGCCTTTAAGGTCAAGGTCGCTGAAAAAGAAAGCGCGTCAACGGAATGATTCAAGCGTGCTGACAGCAGTTGCGAAACGGGGGTGCAGGGTGCTTCGAGCGTCCTTTTCTTCGGGGAGAGTCTCTGGGCGAGGAACAGGCACACCCCCAGAGCGCGCAGATGGGAACAGCCGAGGATCTGAGAAAACGACGATGATCGTCCACGGACCCGTTCGGGCCCGTTTTCCAGAGATCCTTTCCTCCGGGCAGGGAGGAGGAGTCTCTATGGCCCGGAACTGCCCCCCTGCGCTGCTCTTGGGTGGTGAGCTTGAAATCAGGCGGCCTTCACCTCTTGTTCGGGCAGGGGAAATCTTTTTTTGTTGGGATCAATAATCCGAAAGAGCTTCTTTCGCGCGGTCAGGTCCACGCTCTCCCGGAGTTGTTTGTCGGGTATCCCGGTTGTATGCTCGGTATGCCATTTTTTATCGCGGGGGGAAAACCAGAAGTATAGATAAATCCAAGCCATCATCGCCTCTTTCCACGAATTCACCTTGGGTCGGTACCGCCATTCCCTCCAAAGCGCGCCGAGGAGAAATCCGGAAAGGATGGAAATGAGTATCGCGAATAGTATGGACATAGCGTATCCCTCTCATCCTTGAGTGGGTAAAGAGCCTTTTTTTTCGATGCGGACGAATTGCCTCTTACTATTGTGCCGGAGTAGAAAGGCGTCTAAGTATCCTTATCGGCTTTCAGAGGAAAAACTTGAGCGATCCGTCATGGGAGTGGCGGATTACAATCTAACCTGGAGCATTCACTATGTCCAGGATGATGCGTCCCGACTTCAGGCTTTTCTTAAAAAAATGAACTACCCCGCCGCAAGCAGCGGGGTATCTATACAAGCATTGAACGCCCCAAGGGGCGGGGTATTAAACCCAGGCTGCGCAAATAACGTTTTGAAACCGGGAATCCAAAACATTTTGCTACACAAGAATAAAAGAGGATTTTGGGCAGATTTGTGAATCATACAGGGAAGATGTCCCGTCAGGGACAGGATATTTATAGCATTTGGAAATGGCCAAAAACCTTCCCCAAGTCCCGTGAGGGACGAAATAACCACGGCAAACACATAATGACGAAAGGGGCATTCGGAAGGATATTGGATGAATATGCCGTCCCTACGGGACTGGGTAATGTTTTTTTGGATTGTTTTGCTATAGCTGTTTTGTCCCTAACGGGACAGACCTTTTCTTAAAAAATAACATTTTGAAACCGGAAATCCAAAACATTTTGCCGCACAAGAGCGAAAGAGGATTTTAGGCGAATTTGTGAATTATGCAGGAACAGAAGAATTCGCGGAACGAAGTGGATGGATCACAAGAAAGGAACCCATCATGAAACTCTCGTATGATCAAAACGCGATTGCGCCGGACTTGAAGTCCGCGCTGTCCATCCTGAGCGAGGAATATCCGTTGCTTTCCGAGGCGGGCGAGGACTCGCTCCGGGTCGCATTTCATCCAACCGATCAGGCCGGGGCATTGGAGATCCGGGTCGGCGATGGCGTGGCGCATGTGCACTATGGCACACGGACGCAGGCGTGCCGGGGCGTAGGATGGTTGCTCGGGTTGGAGGACGGCGACGAGAAGGGAATCAAGGAGCAAGCCGGTTTCGAGACGAAGGGATTGATGCTCGAATGTTCGAGCAACGCAGTGATGAACGTCGTCCA
>JAUWMS010000296.1 GCA_030613045.1 Candidatus Latescibacterota bacterium
GAAACCGACCAACCACATCAACGGCGTCAGCCTTATTTTTCGTGTAAGCCCTACCAAGCAGTCTCGGATAGAACCGCTGCCGGAGGGGCTGCCCACGGATTGCTGGTGGTGTTCTGAGTTTCCGGTGGTTTCGGTAAATCACTACCCCCGCGGTGACCTGAATATGAATATGCTGCCCACGATGCAGGGCGGCGAATCTGTCCGGTTCGGCTTCCTGGCGGGGTACGAGGAATGCCGGAGGCGGGTTTATGCGCAGTGGCATCACTTGCAGACAATCTTCCCGGAGTTTCAGGGCTATCGGTTGACCTGGATCGCGCCCGAACTGGGTGTGCGGGAGTCCCGGCGTATCGTGGGCGAGTATGTGCTGACCGAACATGATCTCTCTGCGGGCCTGAGCGGTCAGAGGCACGAGGATATCATCTGTATTGCGGATCACGCGATGGACACGCATGGCGCAAGCACGGGCCGACCGGGCTGCGGCGATCTGAAAGCGCCGTACGGCGTGCCTTACCGTTGCCTGATCCCAAAGGGCTTCGACAACTTTCTGATCGCATGCCGGGCCGCGAGTTTCAGTTCGCTCGCCGCGTCGAGTTGTCGTCTTTCGCGCACGATGATGCAGCTTGGGCAGGCCGCGGGCACGGCTGCTGCCATCGCAAAAGAGCTGGATATTGATTTTCCAAATGTGCCGCCGGATCGCCTGCGCGCGCAACTTCGGGAACAACACGTTCAATTGGAGTGGCCACAGACGGAACCGATGCGAACCTACTTGTCCGATGAGGATCGGATTTGAATACCAGGTTTCCTGACTGTGATCCCCAACAAAGTGTTGCCACAAAGTCGGAGATTCGGCAGTCGAGCGAGAGATTACAAGCATGTAGGGGCGAATCCTTTCGCCGACTCGTGAGTGAAATGGTTAAGATGCGCGGCGCAGGTTCCGCTGGCGCCCGTTATCTGTGATGAAAATAGTCTTTCCCGCCTATGTTTAAAAGGCAACACTGAAACCACTGAAGCCACCGAATTATCACCAAAACCCCCTGAAGGAAAGCCTCTTTTCAGGTTTTTTCGGTGTCCTTCAGTGTCCTTCGGTGTTGCATTTCCAAAAAGACGGAGAGCTTGGGAGCCAATTAACATAAGCGGGAAAAATTCGATAAAAAGGAGGTCTCCATGAAAATGGGTTATTTCAGTTACAGTGCGCCAGGCGCCAAACCCGTTTCCCTGCTGCCGAAATTGGGCATGTTTGGATACGAAGTCGTGGAGTTGCTCACCTGGGATAAGACGCCGTTCTCCCCCGAATCGCTCGGTGTCAGTGGCATTCGTGAAGTCAGGAAGTTGTTGGATGACGCTGATCTGTCCGTATCGGCTTTGGCTTGTCATACCACGTTCGTGCACTCCAGCGCTGGCGAACAGCAAGAACGATTCGATTGGTTTCGCCGCCGTGTTGAGTTGGCTGCTGAGTTGGGCACGGAGTTGCTGACCACGGCTACAGGACCTGTGCCGGAGAACGGGGCCGCGGAACCCTCGTGGGGTCAGTTGGTAGAGGCGACGGGTACCATTCTCGATATTGTGGGCCAATCCGGGTTACGCCTTGCCATAGAAGTGCACGCTCATCCCGGAGAATGGACCGGGTGCCTTGCCGACATTGTCCGACTGCTCGATACCTATCCGGACGATGCCCGGCTTGGGGTCAATCTGGATTGCTCGCATTTCATCGTCAATGGGGACGGCTGGAAGCAAGCAGCCACTGCCCTGATCCCGCGGACGATTCACACCCACCTCAAGGGGATGTGCGGAAGGGAATTCGCCACTTGCGGTGATCACGACGACGATTTTCCCGCCGAAGATCTGTTGAGGATGTTGCAGGCCGGAGGCTATGCAGGCGCGGTCAGCGTTGAGAATATGCCCGGCAAGGACTGGGCCGAACAAGCCATGGTATCCGCGGAATATCTCAAGAAACTCATCAAAAGAAAGGAAACAACATGAACGTGTCTCTTTTCAGCCAGAGTCTGTTTGCACTCGATCTGTCCAAGGCCATTACCACAACGGCCGAGATCGGGTTCCCCGCCATAGAACTGGCCTGCACAAGTCCTCACTTCGACCTGAATACCGCCCGCAAGGAGCCGGAGCGGATCGCGGACCAGATTCAGCAGGCCGGGCTGACCGTTTCGGCCCTGTCGCTGTTCAATACCTTCACGGATCCAGCTCGCCTTGATGAAGAGGTTGAAGCCGCGGTGACCTATATTCGCCTGGTCCCCTTGTTCCAAACAAAGGTGCTCAAGCTGACCCCGGGCGCACCCGGTTCAGCCGAGGCCGCGGAAGCACACTGGCAATGTCTTGAAAAGGCATTAAGCAGGTTAGTTCCAGTAGCGAGAGAGATAGGTGTCCGGCTTGCCTTTGAGACGCACATGCGGCAACTGACGGATACCCTGGCCTCGTCGCGGCGATTGATGGAGCAGACTCCGGCCGATGTCGTGGGAATGACCGTGGATTTTCTGAACCTATCATTCGCCGGTGAAAAAATGACCGAAGTGATCCACGTTCTTAAAGATCGTATGGTGCATACGCACCTCAAAAATGGAACTATTGATTCAAACGGAGCGTGGCATTTTCAAGCGCTCGACGAGGGGCTGCTTGATTACGTGGTGCTATTGCGCCTGCTTCGCGATGCCGGGTACACGGGTTATCTGTCCATCGAGTGCCTGAGCCCCCAAGCCGCTGAGATGCCCGGCGAGACCGCCCGAAAGGATTTCGAGATACTTAGCGACTATCTTGGTCAAGCAGGCGAGAATGTGTCAGGGTATACTGAGCGCAATTGAATTTTTGGAGATTGGGAAGATAGAGATTTCCAAAGTCTTCGAGACTTTGGAAATCTTCAAGCCTCGCTTCAGTGCTGTCGGAAGCTTAATTTTCAGGATTTCATTTGCGTTGGGTATAATAGGAAAAAACATCCAATGAGAGGAAGCGTAACAAGATGAAAAATACACGATTGGTGATAGGTGTGGACAAGCCGGTGTCAGAACTGGCGCTGGGAACAGCCTGGTACTCGCTCGAGGATAAGGAGCAATGGTTCGGCTTGATGGACGATTTTGTGGCGTATGGCGGAACCACCATTGACACGGGGCGCGGCTACGGAGAAAGCGAAGAGGTAATCGGACTATGGATGGAGACCCGGGCAAACCGCGCCCGGATCGTCATCATCACCAAGGGCGGCCTTGCGGCAGACGGTGGGGCATACCTGCCGGTGAAAGGATTCCGGGAAACAATTGAGCGCGAACTCACCAGGAGTCTCGAATGCCTCCGAACGGAATCTATTGATCTGTACTTCCTGCACCGCGATAATCCATCGCTTCCGGTGGCGGAGATCGTGGATTGCTTGAACGCGGAACGGGAGCGTGGTCGTATCCACGCCTTTGGTGGATCCAACTGGGAACCCCACCGGGTAGATGAAGCCAACGAGTACGCGGACAAACATGGGTTGACTGGATTTGCGGCGGTCAGCAACAACCTGAGCCTGGCCGTCCCCACCGGCCCTTTTTATCTCGGATTGGTGTCCATGGACAAAGCCGGCGAACGTTGGCTTGCGGAAGCCGATATCCCCATCTTTTCCTGGTCTTCACAGGCGCGCGGTTTTTTCAGTGGCCGCTATAGCCCTGTGCTGCGTGACGAAGCCGACAAAATTGAAGATGGATTTACGAAAAGGATGATCGAGATCTACGGCACGGATGAAAACTTTGAACGGCTCCGCCGTGCCAAAAAACTCGGTGAAAGAAAAGGCGGAACCTCGGCCGTCCAGGTGGCGTTGGCCTGGGTGTTACATCGTCCCTTTACAGTGGTGCCGGTGGTGGGACCACATACAAAGGAGGAATTGGCGTCATGCGTGGCTGCGCTCTCGATCGAACTGAGCGAATCGGAAGTCAAATGGTTGAATCTGGAGAATGGATCGTATTGAGATGAAGGTTGTCTCCTCGGTGCGGGTACAGGGTCGCGAGATCCCCTTTCAAAAGGGGTCCCTTTCAACCTTGCTGAAGGCGCCGGATTTGGTCGTCCGAAGCGGCTTTTCGCGCGATGGGCTGGCGCTCTATTGCGGCACGGTGAAATTCCTGGGGGACTATATCTTTGGGGATGGATTTGAGATAGAACTGCGCGATCCGGTGCTGGGGCGTTCCCTCCGACACACGTATTCGCTCGATGTGCTGAACGATCTGGCGTGAATCTCACCGCAAAGACGCAAAAGCCGCAAAGAAACTTCCTGGGAAAGTGAGAAAGTGGGAAAGTGAGAAAGTGAGAGGGGGATCACCGTCTCATTTTCTTTATCTTGTGACTGCGCAGAGGTTAAAATACGAGGAGTCAAGATGATGAAGATAGTGGTATTGGACGGCAAGACGTTGAATCCCGGCGATCTGAGCTGGGAGGAACTTGAGAGCTTTGGTGATCTTATGGTCTATGACCGGACTCCGGCTGATTTGGTCGTGGAGCGTTCCGCCGCCGCCGAAATCCTGCTGACGAATAAGACGCCGCTGTCGGCGGAGGCGCTGTCGCAGTTACCCGATCTGCGTTACATCGGCGTGCTGGCGACCGGGTATAATATCGTGGACGTCGAGGCGGCGGAGCGGCACGGCGTCACGGTGACGAATGTGCCCACGTATGGAACGCATTCCGTGGCGCAGATGGTGTTCGCG
>JAUWMS010000482.1 GCA_030613045.1 Candidatus Latescibacterota bacterium
TTTTCGAGAAGGCTTGAGTAAAGCCTGAAACTGGGCATGAAATCACAGATTTGCGAATAATCCAGGTTATAAACCGCTAAAGCGGGAACTCCGTCTCTCTATTGGCCTCCGGCTCATCGGGTGTCGGAGTTACCCGTTTACGGGTTTATTTGGCCTCCTGAATTTCCGGCCTCCATAGCTGAAGTTTATGAATAATGCAGGCTAAGGACTGAAAAGTGAAGCCACGTCGAGCCACCGCCTTCGGCGCGGCTCGACGTGGCCCTCCGCGGGCGCGGCTTTCTCGCCGGTTTCAGTAAATAACTTGCTTTCTATCTCACGCAAAGCCCGCAAAGGACTTCCCTTTCAGAAAGGCGTTTTCTTTGCGGCTTTGCGTGAGGGGGGAAAGGCATTTATTTAATCCTCGATCCTAAACGATGCAACTGAGAACTATTTGCGCTACCCGGCACAAAAAAAATCATGACGAAGCGCATCGGTCACACACGCCAAAAAAAGTCAGTTGATGCCCTGTGGCTCGAAAATCATACGTCTGAGGCAGATTCTCCTCCAATTTTTGCATGGAAGCTCCCAACGGTCCCGGATCCATATCCATCACCCTTCCGCAGACGCGGCACACAAGGTGATAATGATGAGGACGACCCTCTTGATCCGCTCCGTTGATCTCGTACGTAGCGGGTTGCCCCTCGACGGAGAGCCGCTCGACCGCCTTCAGTTCAGAGAAAAGATTCAGAGTCCGATACACCGTAGCCAAACTGATTCGATGCCCATTCGCCCTGAGTTGCTGGTGGATTTCCACCGCATCGTGATGGCCCTTAGCGGTTTCTAGGAAACTCAAAATGACCTGGCGCTCCCGGGTCAACCGGTATCCCTCTCCGTGTAATTTATCGCGAAAACTTTGCGTCATGCAGTTTCACCCTCTTTCGCCGAAACAGGCACCCCCTCCACGTTCCGCAGGATATTAGACAAGATTCCCTCCATCGCCCGCGCCGCCTCGGTCTCGCCGTGATCAGAGACGAACGGACGCCCGTCGTCTCCGGAAATGACCATCCGGGGATCAATAGGAACCCGCCCTAAAAACGGAACGTTCAATTCCTTCGCCGCGCGTTCTCCGCCGCCGCTTTTGAACAGGTCAATCTGCTTTCCACAGTGGGGGCAGGTAAATCCGCTCATATTTTCGACGATACCGAGCACCGGCACCTTCAGCAGTCTGGCGAAATTCACACTCTTGCGGCTGTCCAACAGCGCCACTTCCTGCGGCGTGGTCACCACGATCACGCCGTCCATATCGGGAATCAACTGGCATACGCTCAGCGGCTCATCGCCCGTGCCCGGAGGTGAATCCACGAGCAAATAGTCCAGCGTCCCCCATCGAGTCTCCGCGAGAAACTGCTGGATGGCCTTCATCTTGAGCGGGCCGCGCCAGACCACGGGACTGTCCGCATCCGGGAGAAAGGAAGCCATGCTCAGCACCTTGATCCCGTGGGATTCGAGCGGAACGATCTCCTCCGCGGACGACGCGGTCATCGGCATTCCCTCAAGGCCCATCATCTTGGCGATGTTCGGGCCGTGCAGGTCCGTGTCTAAGATCCCCACCGACTTCCCCTGACGCGCCAGGCTGGTTGCCAGATTCACCACGACCGTGCTCTTGCCGACCCCCCCTTTGCCGCTGAGGATCACGAGCTTATGCCGGATGTCCTTGATATTCTCATCGAGCGCCTGCTGGTCCGTCTGTTGATTTTTGTTCTCGGATTTGCCCATCAGATTTCCTTTTCTGTTTTCAGTACGTTACAATCCGGGATCGTACTGGTTGGATCACCAGAAGGGCGATCACAAGGATCGCCCCTACGCCAATGTTTTACGAAGCTTCTCCAATTCGCCCGGCTTCATATTATAGACATGCTTCGGGCCCGGGAATACCCTGTTCTTAACGTCTTCACGGTACTCGGCAAAGGCTTCCTTCATCGTCGTCGCCAGTTGTGCGTAGCGTTTGACGAACTTGGGTTTGAAGGCCTCAAAGATGCCCAGCAGGTCCGATACGATCAGCAATTCCCCGTCCGTATCCGGTCCGGCGCCGATGCCATATACGGGGATGGAGAGTCGCTCGCGCACGATCCCGGTGACCTCCGGAGCGACCGCTTCCACCAACAGAAACAGCGCGCCCGCCTCCTGCACGGCCTCCGCATCGGCGATCATGTCCTTTGCGGAATCCGCGGTCAAGCCCTGCGCCTTGAAGCCGCCAAGCTGGCCGGAGCTTTGGGGCGTCAGTCCGATGTGTCCAAACACGACGATCCCGGCGTCGGAGATCGCGCGAATTTTATCGGCAACGCGGCGTCCCCCCTCGAGCTTTATCGCGTCCGCGCCGTGCCGGATGAATGCTCCCGCGTTTCGGATCGCTTCTTCGCAATCAATCTGGTAACTCAGGAACGGCATATCCCCGATCACGAAGGTGTTGGGAGCGGCCCTGCGGACGGCTGCGGTATGCGCGAGCATGATCGGCATGGTCATCTCGTTGGTGCCGTTGAAACCGTAAATGCACATGCCCACCGAATCGCCCACAAGGAGCATATCCATCTCCGCCTGCTCCGCGAGGGAAGCAGTGGGCGCATCGTAGGCCGTGATCCAGGCGATTTTCTCTCCCGCGTCTCTCATTTTATACAAATCCAGCACGCTCTTCTTTTTCATCGGTTTCTCCCGTCTTTTCGGCGCTTTCAGACTCACGATTCCTCCGGCGGATTTGCATCGGGCGGCGATGGCTTGTTCGCCAGAGCCTCGATCCGCTGAGTAATTTGCTGCAACTGTTGGGACAGCAACTGCGCCTGCTGCTTCAAATCCTCCATATCCTGCGGAGGAGCGGAAGCCGGAGGTTGAGGAGGTGCAGCCGGAGGAGGCATCGGCGTCTGCCATGGCGCCTGCCCGAATCCCGTACCCGAAGGCACTCCCATCTGACCGCCTCTCATACCTCCTCCACCTCCCACCCCACGTCCTCCACCCATAACACCAC
>JAUWMS010000470.1 GCA_030613045.1 Candidatus Latescibacterota bacterium
CAAAGACGGTTTTTTTGCAGCATGGAAGGAGAATGTCCTGAAAAAAGCGGATGCCCTCATCGAACCATGGGAAGTGGTCGAGTATTTCGGGACAGACTGGCCGGAGCAAGCCGTTCATCTGGATATGGATGAGGAGACAACCAGGGAAGTTGCCGCGTCTAAGGAGCCGCTTTGCGTGGTGGATCAAACCGGTCGAACGGTGCCGGCTCAGTTTGTTCGATGTGGAGATACGGCCCAGGTTTTTTATCTGGCGTCCCTCAAACCGCATGAACGGAACACCTATCGTCTGAAATATGGAGAGGCCCCAGCAGATCGTCCGCTGGACTTCACCGTGCGTGGGCATGTCGCGGAGTTGAGCAACAGCGGATTTGGCGTGCGTCTGTCGTGGATGGACGGGGAATACGCCCCTCCGAGACCACTGAGCGAGATGTCCGGACCAATCCGGGAGGTCCGCGGCCCGGATGGAGTGTGGTTCGGAAAAGGGAATTGGCGAAGCAAGGCCTTGTGCGCAACTTGCCGTTGCGAGGTCGTCGAGCGTGGTCCGGTGCTTCTCATCGTGCGACAGACCTACGAATTGGCGGGCGGCGGCGAGTTGGTGTTCGAGGTTCAATTGGACGCCGCCACCCCGGCGGTGCAGGTTCTCCAGAGATGCCCCTGCCCGACGGTGGACGCGGATGCAATCTGGGCGGTTTACCAGACCGGGGATTTCGCGCCGACGCACGCCTTCTGGAGGCCCCATTCGCCGGAGCATTGGCGCGGCCCGAAGGACCGGCGGAATTGGAACCGGCAGACCTACGCGTTGCGGTGGCCTGAGACGCCCGACGAGGTTTTTCTCACCGCCTTCTATAATTGGAGTCGCAACGGCGCGATGTTCTGGTCCTGCTGGCCCGAACAGGAGGGCCGGAGCGACATGCTGGTGATCGGAGCGATCCGGCCCTCGAAAACGCGGTGTCCGGACGGCTATCGCCCGTTCGTCCTCTCCGCCTCGAAAGGCGATGGGGACGACCACCTGACTTTCTCGACTCCGATGCAGCAAGGGGAGAAGTTTTTTTTTCTCGGGATGCTGGATCGTCGCGGCGCGCTGCCGGACGTCGGCGTTCCCGAAAGCGGAGTTGAGGGGCTTTACCGGCAGTTGCAGGGCGTGGGCCTGGATGCGGTTCATCACATGAGTTTCGACTGGGAGGGCATGGAGGCTATCCAATTCCCTCATCTGATGATCGACCGGGACGAACTGAATCGGGTGCGGAAAACCTGCAGGGATTGGACGTGGCTGCGGGAGCGGTGCGAGGCGCACGTGAACGACCGGTTTTTCCATACCCACGACCAGGACGATATGCGCATTCGCCCGGACGTGCCCACGCTGGGGAGCGACTGGGCGGGCGCGTTCCTCGCCACCGGGGACGTCGCGTATGCCGAACAAGCTAAGGAGCAGATCGGAGAACGGCTCGACCGATGGGTCCGGGAACTCTCTGCGTTCGGTCCGACCGAGGACGCGCTCATCGGCATCACCTTTGCACGGCCGTGGCGGGCGACCTGCATCGCCTTTGACATGATCGCGGAGAGCGATGCGTTCACAGAGGAGGAACGCCGCTCATTCCTGCGCAAGTTCGCCTTCATCGCCGAGGTCGCTTCCACGCACGATGCCTGGCCCAGGCCTGAGAGCGGCCTGTATCGCGGGAATCCCAATTTTCACCCGGACTATTTCGCCGCCAAGGGGATCAGCGCGGCGCTTCTGACCGGCCATCCGAGACAGCGGGAGTGGATGGACTACGCCACAAAAGAGGCGGTCCGGTTTCTGCGCGGTTATCATTTCTCAAACGGCTGTTCGGACGAGTCGGCCACCTATCAACTATCTTCGCTGGGATACATGATGATGCTGGCCGCGGCGGTGCGGCACGCTGGGGGAGACGACCTCTTCGTGATCGAGCCGATGATGAAAAAATCGTTGGATTACCTCGCTGCCACGCAGACGCCCCGCGATCCTCGGACGGGGTTCTGCATGTTGCCGACCATCGGCCATGTGACGAGCTATGGCTGGAGTCAATCGTTGCAGGCGTACTTCGCCTGGGCCGCGAAGGCCACCGCTTCGAGTGATCCGGAGTTCAGCAGGCGTATGATGTCCGCATGGAAGCGGGCCGGCGCCATGCCCATCTCCTTGCACGACTGGGCGAACGGCATGATCTGGTGGCAGCCGCTGTGTTTTATTGACCGCCATCTTCCGGATGAACCCGAACCCACTTATCCCCGGAGCAAGCTGCACGAGGGGCTTGGGACCATCTTCAGGACGGTCCACAAAACCGGCGAGGAGGGGTATCTGCTCGTGAAGATGGGTCCCAGCCGGGGGCATTACGATCCGGACGAGGGGTCGTTGATCTGGTATGCTTACGGCCAGCCGGTTCTGGCCGATTTCGGATGCCAGTATAACCCGAATATCGAGTGTGCATGGCTGCATAACCGCATCAGCTTCGACGGTTGGAACGAGCACGGAGGGCTTTTTTTCAATGTTCTTGTTCATTCGCTGGGTGAGTTCGTGGACTACGTCTGCGGTGAGATGACCGTTTGCAGCTTGGATCGCTGGGGCGAACGCCCCATCCGCGAGACGGATTTCGATTTCCGCCTGCTTCCCGGTCCGCGAGCCATTGATCCCATCACCTGGCGCCGTCACGTGCTCTACATCCACGAGTGCGAGGCGGTGGTGATCTTAGACGAGCTTAAGGGCGCTCAACCCACGGACTGGAACCTGCAGGTGTTCGCCGAGGAGACGCGGATCAGGGATCGTTCCGCGCATTTCAAGGGGCAATTCGGCGTGGACCTGGATGTCTATTTTGCCCGACCGATGGAGCCGAACATCGCAATCAGCAGCTTTGAGCATCTGGGGTTTGACGAGCCGCGTCTGCCTGCCTATTGGTGGAAGGGCGTGCGCTGGGCGGCCCCGAAGGACACGTGCTTCGGGCCGATGGGCGAGCGGGCTTTGACTTTGCGGGCGCGCGCGGCGCCGTCGGAGGTCTATCTTACGGCGCAGGTCGCGCATCCGGGGAGGAAGCGGCTCCGCGGGTCCGTACGATCGGGGAGGGGGGAGGATTTGA
>JAUWMS010000299.1 GCA_030613045.1 Candidatus Latescibacterota bacterium
ATAGAATTTCAAGGGGTGTTGAAAACAGGTTAAGGGAGATTACGCCATGACAGAGGAGCCGATCTGGACTATAAAGACGTTCGAGAGAGAGCAGGGGAACTGGTTTTCGGTGGAGAGCAACACCCTGTACGTGGATTTTATGGAGGCGTGGTCCTGGACGATTCGCAACATCCGGTACATGGGGCATGAGATCGCGGGCGAATATGGAGCGCACGGCAGTGTGGTGCGTGTGGATACGGGCGCGGGGCCGAAGGATTACCATTACATCGGAACGAGTCACGGATTTGAGACGGTCCGGAATTTTTCGATCCTCGTGGATGGAAAGGATCAGGAAACGACTCCCGGAAAGATCGGTTCCGGCAGGACGGTCGTTGTTCGGAAGGCATCCAATCTGGGGCCGTTCGACCACGAGATGGAAATCACGTTTCCGGCCTCCGGGGATTGCCTCATCGAGAAGCACTCCTATAAGGTCGTAGAAGATCTGAACGGACGTTTCACGTACCTTTTCGCGTTTATGCACTGCAACAACAGCGCGCTCGATCAATGGTTGGCCGTGCTGCCCGACGGGAAGGAGTTGGAGGGGAAACTGCCCAACCGTGGGGATAGCGGACTTTTCTTAGAGCGCGATGTCAAATCGTTGATCCTATACAGCCGGGCGATGAAAAAAGGCGTGACTTTTGTCTATCCTGAATGTTACAGAGGGACGCGTAAGATCAAGAGCGAGATTTCTCAGGGCACGACGGGGCATTTCGGCAATTGCATCGTAGATAGGAAGAAGGACAACAAACTTTACTTCCGGCCTGAGGTGAAGAAGATGGGATATAAACCGGGCGATGTTTTTGAATACAGCCTCAAGGTGATTCCGTTTTCGGCGGAACCGGACGAATGGCGGGATAAGGGGAAAACCTTAGCCGTTTTCAACTAACATAAAGAAAGGAATTCTCAGGATGAGTAAGACCAAGATCGTAGCTTTCGGAGATACCGTGACAATGGGCACGTCGGCTAAGTTGGATGTATTTCACGATTGTTTCAAGGATGGGACAACGACGGTGAATTTGGTGCGCGAGACGCAGACGTGGCGTTCGATTGCGGCGCGCATCATGTCGGATTGGGTCGAGGATGATGTCGAGTTGATCAACGCCGGAGTTGTGGGGGACACTTCGGCAAACGGTTTGGCGCGGCTGGAGCGGGACGTGCTTTCGAGATCGCCGGACTATGTGCTGGCGCAATTTGGCGCGGAGGATGCGCTTGCCGGCATTGAGACGGAGGCTTTTCGGGAGAATCTGGAAAAGATAGTAGATGGGATCGCAGCCCGAAATGCCAAGCCGGTGTTGATGACGCCCACGCCCATTTCGGAGCGGATGACCGCTGCCGGATGTACGCTTGAAGAACTGCGCTGTCGGCAGGAGCGGCTTTCGGCTTTGGCTCAGGCGGTACGAAAGGTGGCGGAGGAGAGATCGCTTGATTTGATTGACCTCCATCGCTATTTTCTAAATACCCGGCTGGCGTACGACCATCTCTACGAGGGCTGGCTTCCCGATGCGGTGGCGCAGTCCGGGATGGCGTCTTTTATCGCCGGAGCACTGTTGCCGATGCTGGGCGTTCACGATTTCCCCAAGCCCACTTTGTGTGACTATCGGAAGGTTTACTCAGACGATAAGCGCCATGATACCAGGCATAACGGATTCACGGACATCACCTATTTTCAGGGCGCGTTCTATCTGGCTTTTCGGAGCGGGGCTTATCACGGGGCCGGGGCGTCCGGGGAAGGCGGCGGGAAAACGATTGTGTTGAGGTCAGCGGACGGCATCACCTGGGTGGAAGATGGCGTGTTTGAAGTGGAAGGTTTCCAGGATACCCGTGACCCGAAGTTTCTGCAGGTGGAGGATCGGTTGTTAGTGTATGCTATTTCCTGGCCGGATGCCAGGCAAGCGGAGAGGGTTTCGGCGGTCTTTGGCTTCGAAAGACTGAATACAGGCCGTTGGAGTGAACCTTTCAAGTGCGCTTCGCATATCTTCTGGCGTCCGAGGAGATGGCGCAATGGGGTTGCGGTCGCCGGGTATGGCTGGAAGTTCGAAGCGGAAGGGGATCGGCATTTTTC
This sequence comes from Candidatus Latescibacterota bacterium, assembly GCA_030613045.1. Lineage (GTDB taxonomy): Bacteria > Latescibacterota > 4484-107 > 4484-107 > 4484-107 > 4484-107. The sequence goes on from JAUWMS010000299.1 coordinate 2,102, forward strand.
GGCAAGTCTCCTCCAAAGTCCTGATGGGCGTCATTGGGAGAAGACCTCCACCATCCTGGATTACGAGACGGATGCCAACGAAACTGAGCTTTTCGTGGAGAATGATACGCTCATGGCCTTTTCCCGTACCGAAGAGGGAGGGAATCACGAGATGTATATTTCCACGTACCTCCCTTCGGAGAACCGCTGGGAAAGCGTCTCCTCTGGGCGGATGATCCAGGCGCCCTGTGTGTTCAAAGCCGGAGAGCGAACGATCGTAATGGGCCGGTATTGTTCGCAGTCGGACGAACGCTTCAGGGAGTTATATGCGGACTGGCAGAAGTTCACCAATTACGTACAACAGCCGGATGAGGAGGGGGTTCAGACGGTCGCCGAAGCCACCGGAGTGGATCCGGCTCGTATCGAGGAATATCATCACGGCCTGCGCACCGGGATTTTTGTGCTGGACGGAACGCGGCCTCGTTTGGTGATGGAGCTTCTGAGCGCGGGAGACAGCAGCTATACCGGCGTGGTTCCGTACGGAGATGAATACGTGATCAGCGATTACTCCATGCACGAGTATTATCCCGAAATCAAGCGCCCGAGAGACTGGGAGACGCCGTGTGATATTTATGTGTCGAGGATTCGGTTCGGAGGATAGAGCTTCAAACGTTGGAAGCGTATTTCAATGGCAGGGCGCGGGTGTGATTCATCGCGTCCTACAGACAAGAAAGGGGTTTCAGGATGAGCGAGATCAAGATCGTAGCTTTCGGAGATGCCGTGACGCTGGGCACGTCGGCCAAGCTGGACGTGTTTCACGATTGTTTCAAGAATGGGACGACGACGGTGAACATGGTGCGCGAGACGCAGACGTGGCGTTCAATTGCGGCGCGCATCATGTCGGACTGGATCGAGGAGGATGTCGAGGTGATCAACGCCGGGATTTCGGGAGACACTTCAGCAAAAGGGCTTGCCCGGATGGAGCGGGATGTCCTTTCGCAATCGCCGGACTATGTGCTGGTGCAATTTGGCGCGGAGGATGCGCTTGCCGGTGTGGAGACGGCGGCTTTTCGGGAGAATCTGGAAAAGATCGTGGATGGGATCACGGCGCAAAATGCCAAGCCGGTGCTGATGACACCCACGCCCATTTCGGAGCGGATGACGGCTGCCGGATGTACGCTTGAAGAACTGCGGCCGCGTCAGGAGCGGCTGTCCGCTTTGGCTCAGGCGGTACGAAAACTGGCCGATGAGAAATCCCTCCCGTTGATTGACCTCCATCGCTATTTTCTGGATACCCGGCTGATGTACGATCATCTCTACGAGGGCTGGCTTCCGGATGCGGTGGCGCAGTCCGGGATGGCGTCCTTTATCGCCGGGGAACTGCTGCCGATGCTGGGCGTTCACGATTTTCCCAAGCCGGCCCTGTGCGATTACCGGAAGGTATATTCGGATGTGGAACATAAACTCACCAGGCACAATGGGTTCACGGATCTGACCTATTTTGAGGGCGAATTTTACGTGGCGTTTCGGACGGGCGCTCGTCATGGATTTCTCGGTCTGTTGGGCGGGAAGACGCTCGTGCTGAGATCGGCGGATGGGATCACGTGGGTCAGGGACGCGGAATTGGCGGTGGACGGCTTCCTCGAGACCCGCGACCCGAAATTCCTGCAAGTGGGGGATCGGCTCATGGTGTATCCGATCTGTCATGACTTTCCAGATGGCGAGCACGTAAGTGTTCATTATGGATCTGAGCGGATCGGTCCGGGGAAGTGGAGCGCTCCGTTTGAGTGCGCTCCGTGCGTTATGTGGCGCCCCAAGCAATGGCGCGATGGATATGTGGCCGCCGGGTATGGCTGGAAGTTTGACGAGGAAGGGGATCGACATTTCTCGGTGAGCCTTTTGCAGAGCACGGATGGACGCCATTGGGAGCGGACATCCACTATCCTGGACTACGGGACGGATGGCAACGAAACCGAGCTTTTCGTGGAGGATGATACGCTGATGGCCTTTTCCCGCACGGAAGCGGGAGGGAATCACGAGATGCATATTTCCACGTATTTCCCTTCGGAGAATCGCTGGGAGACGGTTTCCTCCGGGCGGCTTCTTCACGCGCCCTGTGTGTTTAAGGCCGGGGAGCGCACGATGATTATGGGCCGGTATTGCTCGCAGTCGGACGAACGGTTCCGGGAGTTGTATGCGGACTGGCAGAAGTTCACCAATTACGTGCAACAGCCGGATGAGGAGGGGTATCAGACGGTGGCTGATGCTGCCGGGGTGGATCCGGCCCGTATCGAGGAGTATCATCACGGCCTGCGCACCGGAGTGTTTGTGATGGATGGCGCGCGGCCTCGTGTGGTGATGGAGCTTCTGAGCGCGGGGGACAGCAGTTATACCGGCGTGGTTCAATAGGGCGACGAATACGTGATCAGCGATTATTCTATGCACGAGTATTACCCCGAAATCAAGCGTCCGGGAGACTGGGAGACGCCGTGTGATATTTACCTGTCGAGGATCCGGTTCAAAGGATAAAGGCATCCCACCGCAAAGTCGCAAAGAACGCAAAGAAAGACCATGAACAACATCATAC